>NZ_JACAPM010000063.1:0-84983 GCF_013385695.1 Pseudomonas sp. D8002 | reverse complement strand
CCAATACAAGCCATCACCCAAAAAACGAATATACACACACACCAAACAGCGCCCCCCATTGGCCAAACCAGTCAACCAAGTTGAAAGCTTTGACCATTGCCCACCCACCGCTCTAGAGCGACTATTTCACCGGTCTACGTACCCATCCTGAAAATAAAAAACACACAGGGATTTGAAGCGATGCGTGATTACTCGGCTGCCACCACCCAGTTCAACTACCAACACACCGTCGACGCTGCCTTGTCGGGCAACCTGCAGGCCCTCAACGCCTGCGTCGAATGCTGCGACCGCCACGCATTACCTGGCCGCATCGCACTGTTCTGGGAGGGCAAGGACGGCCGCGGCGCCACGTCCACCTTCACCCAGCTGCAAGACCAGGCCGCACGCTTCGCCAACTTCCTCCTGGCCCAGGGCGTCAATCGCGGCGACAAGGTGGCAGGCCTCCTGCCACGCACCGCCGAGCTGCTGGTGGTCGTCCTCGCCACCTGGCGCATCGGCGCGGTCTATCAGCCGCTGTTCACCGCCTTCGGCCCCAAGGCCATCGAACACCGCCTGAACAGCTCCGGCGCCGCGCTGGTGGTGGCCGATGCAGTAAACCGTCCCAAACTGACGGAAGTGGCCGACTGCCCGACCATCGTCACCGTCGCCGGCCCCAACGGCGAAGGCATCGTGCGCGGCGATTTCAGCTTCTGGGCCGAGCTGCCCAACTATTCCAACCTCTGCGAACCCGTATTGCTGGGCGCCGACGACCCGTTCCTGCTGATGTTCACCTCAGGCACCACCGGCCCGTCGAAAGCCCTGGCCGTGCCGCTCAAGGCAATCGTTGCGTTCCAGAGCTACACCCGCGACGCCGTCGACCTGCGCCCCGAAGACGCATTCTGGAACGTCGCCGACCCGGGCTGGGCCTACGGCATCTATTTCGGCGTGACCGGCCCCTTGTCCATGGGCCACCCGATCACCTTCTACGATGGCCCGTTCACCCTCGAAAGCACGTGCCGTGTCATCAACAAATACGGGATTACCAACCTCACCGGTTCGCCCACCGCCTACCGCCTGCTGATCGCCGGGGGTGAGCAGTTCGCCAAGTCGATCAAGGGCAAGCTGCGTATTGTCAGCAGTGCCGGCGAGCCGCTGAACCCGGAAGTGATCCGCTGGTTCGCCGATAACCTCGGCGTGACCATCCACGACCACTACGGCCAGACCGAGTTGGGCATGGTGCTGTGCAATCACCATGGCCTGGAGCATCCGGTGCACGTCGGCTCCGCGGGCTTTGCCTCGCCGGGCCATCGCATCGTGGTGCTGGACGACAACCATCAGGAGTTGCCCGCCGGCCAACCGGGCATCCTCGCCATCGACCGCGAGCAATCGCCGATGTGCTGGTTTGCCGGTTATGACGGCGTCAAGACCAAGGCCTTCGTCGGCAAGTACTACCTCAGCGGCGATACGGTGGAGCTGAACCCCGATGGCAGCATCAGCTTTGTCGGGCGCAGCGACGATGTGATCACCACCTCCGGCTATCGCGTGGGGCCGTTCGACGTAGAGAGCGCCTTGATCGAGCATCCGGCCGTGGTGGAGGCCGCCGTAGTGGGCAAGCCATGTCCGGAACGCACCGAGATCGTCAAGGCGTTTGTGGTGCTCAGCGAGCAGTACCGCGCCGAGCCGGCCCTGGCCGAAGAGCTGCGCCAGCACGTGCGCAAGCGCCTGGCCGCTCACTCGTACCCGCGGGAAATCGAATTTGTCAGCGAGCTGCCCAAGACCCCGAGCGGCAAGCTGCAACGCTTCATTTTGCGTAATCAGGAAATTGCCAAGGCCCAGGCGGCCACGGCGTGACCCATTCTTCAAGGAAACAATGATGCAGATTGAGAACAAGGTTTTTCTGGTCAGCGGTGGCGCTTCAGGCCTCGGCGCGGCAACCGCCGAGATGCTCGTGGCGGCCGGAGCCAAGGTGATGCTGGTGGACCTGAACGCCGACGCAGTGGCCGCCCAGGCGCAAAAGCTCGGCGCGCAGGCCCGCAGCGCGGTCGCCGATATCAGCCAGGAAGCCGCTGCCGAAGCGGCGGTACAGGCCACCGTCGCCGCCTTTGGCGGTTTGCATGGGTTGGTCAACTGTGCCGGTGTGGTGCGGGGCGAGAAAATCCTCGGCAAAAATGGCCCGCACGTGCTGGCCAACTTCGCCCAGGTGATCAACGTCAACCTGATCGGCAGTTTCAACCTGCTGCGCCTGGCTGCAGCGGCTATCGCTGAAACCGAGGCGAATGCCGATGGCGAGCGCGGTGTGATCATCAATACCGCTTCAGTGGCAGCGTTTGACGGCCAGATCGGCCAGGCGGCCTATGCCGCTTCCAAGGGCGCGATTGCCAGCCTGACCCTGCCGGCGGCCCGCGAACTGGCGCGCTACGGGATTCGGGTGATGACCATCGCCCCCGGTATTTTCGAAACTCCGATGATGGCGGGCATGACGCCGCAAGTGCGCGAATCCCTCGCCGCCGGCGTGCCATTCCCGCCGCGCCTGGGCAAGCCGGGCGAGTACGCCGCGCTGGTGCGGCATATCATTGAAAACAGCATGCTCAACGGCGAGGTGATCCGTCTCGACGGGGCCTTGCGCATGGCAGCCAAATAAGGAGATTTTCATGACTGATCCAATCGTTATTGTCAGCGCGGTACGCACCCCGATGGGCGGGTTCCAGGGCGATCTCAAAGGCCTCACCGCTCCGCAACTGGGCGCTGCGGCGATTCGTGCAGCGGTCGAACGCGCCGGTATCGCTTCCGATGCCGTGGATGAAGTGCTGTTCGGTTGCGTGCTGCCCGCCGGCCTCGGCCAGGCGCCGGCACGCCAGGCGGCGCTGGGTGCTGGCCTGGACAAGTCCACGCGCTGCACCACCCTCAACAAGATGTGCGGCTCGGGCATGGAAGCCACGATCCTGGCCCATGACGCGTTGCTGGCAGGCAGCGTGGAGGTGGCCATCGCCGGTGGCATGGAGAGCATGTCCAACGCGCCGTACCTGCTGGACCGTGCCCGCAGCGGCTATCGCATGGGCCACGGCCGGGTGCTCGACCACATGTTCCTCGACGGCCTTGAAGACGCCTACGACAAGGGCCGCCTGATGGGCACCTTTGCCGAGGACTGCGCCGAGCACAACGGCTTTTCCCGCGAGGCCCAGGACGCGTTTGCGATTGCGTCCCTGACCCGTGCGCAACAGGCGATCACCGACGGCAACTTCATCGCCGAAATCGTCCCGGTGCAGGTCACCGTGGGCAAGGAACAGAAAACCATCATCCACGACGAACAGCCGCCGAAAGCCAAGCTGGACAAGATCGCCACCCTGAAGCCGGCCTTCCGTGAAGGCGGCACGGTGACGGCAGCCAACTCCAGTTCGATTTCCGACGGTGCGGCGGCGCTGCTGCTGATGCGCCAGTCCGAAGCGCACAAGCGCGGGCTCAAGCCTCTGGCGGTGATCCATGGCCACGCGGCGTTTGCCGATGAGCCTGGCCTGTTCCCGGTAGCGCCGGTGGGGGCGATCCGCAAGCTGATGAGCAAGACCGGCTGGAACCTCGACGAAGTCGACCTGTTTGAAATCAACGAGGCCTTTGCCGTGGTCAGCCTGGTGACCATGAGCAAGCTGGAGATTCCCCACAGCAAGGTCAACATCCACGGCGGTGCCTGTGCCCTGGGCCATCCGATTGGCGCGTCCGGCGCGCGGATCCTGGTGACCCTGCTTTCGGCCCTGCGCCAGAAAGGCCTCAAGCGCGGCGTTGCAGCGATCTGCATCGGCGGCGGTGAAGCCACGGCCATGGCCGTTGAATGCCTGTACTAAGGAACACCTATGCTGCCGAATGACGAACAACTGCAAATCAGCGAAGCCGCCCGGCAATTTGCCCAGGAACGCCTTAAACCGTTCGCTGCCGAGTGGGACCGCGAGCATCGCTTTCCCAAGGAAGCCATTGGTGAAATGGCCGAGCTGGGCTTTTTCGGGATGCTGGTCCCGGAGCAATGGGGCGGCTGTGATACCGGCTACCTGGCCTACGCCATGGCCCTGGAAGAGATCGCTGCCGGTGACGGCGCCTGCTCGACCATCATGAGCGTGCACAACTCCGTGGGCTGCGTGCCGATCCTCAAGTTCGGCAATGATCAACAGCGCGAGCAGTTCCTCAAGCCCCTGGCCAGTGGTGCGATGCTCGGTGCGTTTGCCTTGACCGAGCCCCAGGCCGGTTCCGACGCCAGCGGCCTGAAAACCCGTGCCCGGCTGGAGGGCGATCACTACGTCTTGAATGGCTGCAAGCAGTTCATCACCTCCGGGCAAAACGCCGGGATCGTGATTGTGTTTGCAGTCACCGATCCGGCTGCCGGCAAACGCGGCATCAGCGCCTTTATCGTGCCCACCGACTCGCCGGGCTACAGCGTCGCGCGGGTCGAGGACAAGCTCGGCCAGCATGCTTCCGACACCTGCCAGATCCTGTTTGAGGATGTGAAGGTGCCGGTGGCCAATCGTTTGGGCGAGGAGGGCGAAGGCTACCGGATCGCCCTGGCCAACCTCGAAGGCGGGCGTGTCGGCATTGCTTCGCAAGCGGTAGGCATGGCGCGGGCGGCATTTGAAGCGGCCCGGGACTACGCCCGCGAGCGGGAAAGCTTTGGCAAGCCGATCATCGAGCACCAGGCCGTGGCCTTCCGCCTGGCGGACATGGCGACGCAAATCGCCGTGGCGCGGCAGATGGTGCATTACGCCGCCGCCCTGCGTGACAGCGGCAAGCCGGCGCTGGTGGAAGCGTCCATGGCCAAGCTGTTTGCTTCGGAAATGGCCGAAAAGGTCTGCTCGGCAGCCTTGCAAACCCTCGGCGGTTACGGTTACCTGAGCGACTTTCCCCTGGAGCGGATCTACCGCGATGTGCGGGTCTGCCAGATTTACGAAGGCACCAGCGATATTCAACGCATGGTCATTTCACGCAATCTCTGAGGAGTCTCTATGAGTTACGAAAGCATTTTGCTGGACGTGCAGGGCCGGGTCGGGCTGATCACCCTCAATCGCCCGCAAGCGCTGAACGCCCTGAACGCGCAACTGGTCAGCGAGCTGAACCAGGCGCTGGACAGCCTGGAAGCCAACCCGGAAATCGGCTGCATCGTGCTAACCGGCTCGAAAAAAGCCTTTGCCGCCGGTGCCGACATCAAGGAAATGGCCGAGCTGACCTACCCGCAGATCTACCTCGACGACCTGTTCAGCGACAGCGATCGCGTGGCCAACCGCCGCAAGCCGATCATTGCGGCGGTCAACGGGTTTGCCCTGGGTGGCGGCTGTGAACTGGCCTTGATGTGCGACTTCATCCTGGCGGGTGATAACGCCAAGTTTGGCCAGCCGGAAATCAACCTCGGCGTGCTGCCGGGCATGGGCGGCACCCAGCGCCTGACCCGCGCCGTGGGCAAGGCCAAGGCCATGGAAATGTGCCTGACCGGGCGCTTTATCGATGCGGTGGAAGCCGAGCGCTGCGGGATCGTCGCGCGCATAGTGCCGGCGGATGAGCTGTTGGACGAAGCATTGAAGGTCGCGACCCTGATCGCCGGCAAGTCGGTGCCCATCAGCATGATGGTCAAGGAAAGCGTGAACCGCGCGTTTGAAGTGAGCCTGTCCGAAGGCGTGCGCTTTGAGCGCCGGGTGTTCCACGCGGCGTTTGCCACGCTGGATCAGAAGGAAGGCATGGCGGCGTTTGTGACCAAGCGTGCGCCGGAGTTCAAGGACAAGTAGACACTGTCCTGAAACGCTGAAGATCAAAAAATGTGGGAGCGGGCTTGCTCGCGAAGGCGGTATTACAGTCACCCGATGTATCGACTGATCCACCGCCTTCGCGAGCAAGCCCGCTCCCACATGGGTTATGCGAAATACCTGTTACAGCTGGTAGTTTTTCAATTCTCTGGCAATCACCATCCGCTGAATCTCGCTGGTGCCCTCGTAAATCTGGGTAATCCGCGCATCCCGGTAGTAACGCTCCACCGGGTAGTCCTCCAGATAGCCATAACCCCCATGAATCTGCATGGCTGAAGAGCACACCTTCTCGGCCATTTCCGAGGCAAACAGCTTGGCCTGGGAGGCCTCCGACAGGCATGGCTTGCCCGCACTGCGCAATCGGGCGGCGTGCAGGATCAGCAAGCGCGCCGCATTCAGGCGGGTTTGCATGTCGGCCAGCAAGTTGGCCACGCTCTGGTGCTCGATGATCGCCTTGTCGAACTGCACCCGGTCACGGGCATAGGCCAGCGCGGCCTCAAAGGCGGCACGCGCAATACCCAGCGCCTGGGCGGCAATCCCGATGCGTCCGCCTTCGAGGTTGGACAGGGCGATGGCCAGGCCCTTGCCGCGTTCACCCAGCAGGTTGGCTTCCGGCACGGTGCACTGGTTGAGGGTGACGGCACAGGTGTCCGAGGCACGAATGCCCATCTTGTGTTCGGTACGGTCCACCACGAAGCCCGGGGTGTTGGTCGGCACCAGGAACGCCGAGATGCCTTTCTTGCCCAGCTCCGGGTCGGTCACTGCAAACACGATCGCCAGCTTGGCGCGCTTGCCGTTGCTGACAAACTGCTTGGCGCCGTTGATCACCCACTGGCCGTCCCGCAGTTCGGCACGGGTGCGCAGGTTGTGCGCTTCGGAACCGGCCTGGGGTTCGGTAAGGCAGAAGCAACCGATGGCCTGGCCGCTGGCCAGTTCCGCCAACCAGGTTTCCTTTTGTGCTTGTGAGCCGTAGTTGAGGATTGGCCCGCAACCCACTGAATTATGGATACTCATCAGTGCGCCGGTAGCGCCGTCGCCAGCGGAAATCTCTTCCACTGCCAGGGCGTAGGCCACGTAGTCGACGTAGGTGCCGCCCCATTCTTCAGGCACCACCATGCCCAGCAAACCCAACTCGCCCATCTTGGCGACCAAAGCATCGTCGATCCAGCCGGCCTTTTCCCAAGCCTGGGCGTGGGGGGCGATTTCGCCACGGGCAAAGTCTCGCGCCATGTCGCGGATCATCACTTGTTCTTCTGTAAATTCAATATCTTGCATGACTTAGTTCCCGTTCTTGTCGAAGTCGCGGAAGAAGCTTTCGACATGATCAGCCTCCAACGCCTGCAGGGTTGGAGGGTTCCAGCGAGGGGTTTTGTCCTTGTCGATCAGCAGGGCGCGGACGCCTTCGATCAGGTCGCCACGGGCAAACCATTGGCGGTCCAGGTGCAGTTCCAGGGCAAAGCATTGCTCCAGCGGCAGGTGGCGCCCGCGACGCAGCATCTGCAGGGTCACGGCCATGGCCAGGGGGGAGCGCGTCTGCATCAGGCTGGCGGTGGTCAATGCCCAGTCATGGCTGTCGGCGACGGTGACTTGCTGCAATTGCTCGACGATGCTCGGCACGTCCGGCAAGGCAAAGAAGTGATCGATGGCTGGGCGTAGCGCCGCCAGGGGGGCGTCGGGCAATTGTTGCACCGCGAGGCTGGCCAGCAGGCCTTGCAGGTCCTTGAGGGGAGAATCGTGCCATTCCAGGCGGTCCAGGCGCTGGTCGAGGTCGGCGAGCCGGGCGCTGTCGAGGTACCAGTCCGCCAGGCCGCAATACAGGGCGTCGGCGGCACGAATCTGCACGCCGGTCACCCCGAGGTAGATCCCCAGTTCCCCGGAAATGCGCGGCAGGAAATAGCTGCCGCCCACGTCAGGGAAATACCCGATGGCCACCTCGGGCATTGCCAGGCGGCTGCGGTCGGTGACCACCCGCAGGTCGGCGCCTTGCACCAGGCCCATGCCACCGCCAAGGACGAAGCCGTCCATCAGTGCCAGGACCGGTTTGCGATAGTTGTGAATGGCGAGGTCGAGGGCGTATTCCTCGACGAAGAAGTCTTCGTGGAGGGTGTCGCCGCTCTTGAAGCTGTCGTACAGCGAGCGAATGTCGCCGCCGGCGCAGAAGGCTTTTTCACCGGCACCGCGCAACACCACGGCATGCACCTTGGGATCGTCCGCCCACGCCTGCAAATGCCGGCTGAGGCTGCGGACCATGTCCAGGGTGAGGGCGTTAAGGCCTGCGGGGCGATTGAGGGTCAGGTGGCCAATATGGTTGCGTACGTGCGCCAGGACCTCGTCTTGCACAATCCCGGCGCTGCTTGCCTCGGATGAAACCTGAGCAGTCATCTCTAACTCCCTGCTTTTATTGTTCTTTATCAAGATGTTCGCGGGCGAACCATCTCGCGATCGTACCAGTGCAAATTTGCCCAGTACAAGTCGGAATCATGCAGGTCGTTTTTGCATTTTTGCCTTATGGAGGAGGCTGGCCCTGGTGCTGGAAAACCGCGCCGATGGTGCGCCGCCGGGCATACCGCTCGCTGGCCTGGATCAGCTCTTCCAGTTCCTGCGGGGTAACGTCCAGGAACTGCTCGCGCTCGGCGAGGGCCTGCTTGAGGTCCTCGGCGCTGATCCCGGGGTTTTCGGTGGCCATTGGCATAAAGATCGGCGCAGCCGGTTCGCGGGTGCCCTTGGGGTAACGCGTGCGCGTGGCGTTGTTGTAGGCCAGCGCGCAGGCCAACAAGGCTGTGGCTCCCAGCATGACTGCGGCAAGTTCGTGCCAGCCCATGGCAATCGAGGCGGGGTCAGCCAGCACCAGGCTCATGGCCAGGCCGCCCGCCGGTGGATGCAGGCAGCGCAGCCAGCAGATCAGGATCACGGTCATCCCGGCAGCCAGGCATGCGCTGCCCAGCGTTCGGCCCAATACCCGGGCCACCAGCAGCGCAACAATCCCGGCACACAGGTAGCTGCCGATGATCGACCAGGGCTGGGCCAGCGCGCCGGAGGATACGGCAAACAGCAGCACCGCCGAGGCTCCCAGCGGGCCTATCAGGTGCAGGGCCACCTCGGTGCCGAACACCTGGGCGCACACCCAGACGCTGAACAGTGTGCCCAGGGCCATGCCGATGGCGGCACGACTCCATTCGGCAGGGCGGGTATTGATGGCAGCGGGTAACCAGCGAGCGAGCATTGACAGACGATCCGTGAAAAGCGGGCGAAAAAAAAGGCTTGCCTGGTTTCCCGGAAAAGCCCTTTAAAGAAGTTCCTGCATTTGGGGGAGGAACCTGCGCAGTGTGCCAATCGATGAAGACTGCTGCCAATGCATATTAATGCAGGTCAAGTGCAGTATTTTTGCAGTAAAACGTGTCAGCCAAACGGTATCAGGCGGGTTGGCGGTGGCATGGGGTTGCTGATCTTGCCCAGCACACGGTCATCGGTTTCCTCGTTGATCAGCAGGTTTTGTACATTTCCCCGCAGCGATGGATTGTTGGCCAATGGCCCCTTGAGCACCACCAGTGCATCACGCAGTTCCATCAGCCGATCCAGTTTTGGCAGCGGGATGTAACCCGCATTGACTCTGTCGCGGGACAAAGGCGCGACAGCGTCAGAGGTTGAGGGGTCGGGCAATCGACGGTCGGACACAAAACATTCCTCTAAATGAAATAAACGGCAGCGCTGAATGCTGTTTAAAAGGTCTTTATTGTTATTTCGACTGTTCGTTTAAGCGGGGCATGTCTTGATTGATGGCTTGCTGCTACGTTCGTCGAGTTTCTTTCGAAAGTAACAGGAATGCCTTACACCGCACCTTTGGAACTTCTGAAAATAGTTAAAAGGTATTAAATAATTAACTCGCTTGGCAGGCGAGTCTACAGTCGAGGGCTAGGGGCGGGAAGAGGGCGTCTTATCGGTAGCAGCGTATAGATGCGTAGGATGTTTCTCGATAGTTGCTACGCTAAAAGTTTCGAAGTTGAATGGGCAAAGAAGTTTCTTACATACACTTGGATTTATAACTACTGAATGTACTGGCGCGGGATATGCGGTTGGTTCCGCTTATCCCGCGCCCTGTATCAAGGTTGTGCGGGTTTGATCAAATGCAGCAGTACGTAGGGGTTCTTGTCGAACTGGCCGGTCAGTACCGGCTGCAGTGAACGAAAACGCGGGTCGCTCAACGCTTCATAGTCCGACTGGCTCATGATCAGCCATGCAGGAGCCTGGATCGGCGCCAGGTCGGCAGGCAACTGGGTAAACAACGGCACCCGGTCGCAATCGAGGTTGACCATGAACTTGATGGCTTTTGCGTCCTTGCCGAGTGCGTGTAATACCAGCGGCGCCGGTTGTTGCTGGGTCAGCGCATGGGCCTGGAGGGTAAAGGTGCGCGTGTCATACAACCGGCGCTCCAGCGGCTCGACCATCACGATATACGCCAGCCACACCGCCAATACCGCGGCGAAGGCCGGGCCCACGTAGCGAAGCCGCCGGTTGAACAGCAAGCCCAGTGCCAGCACCTGGATCGCGATCAGGATCCCGAACACCGGATTGAGGCTGCCAATCTGCTCGGGGAAGCGGTGACGCGCCACGAACAAGCCTGCGATCAGCAGCCCCGGAATGACCGTCCACAACCCCAGCATCAGCCAGCGCAGCCCGGCGAACAGTCTGCCTCGCGACACCTGGAACGGATACGCGGCGATGATTGCTGCCAGGGGCAGCATCGGCAGTACATAGCGCGCTTTTTTTGCTTGGGGCACAGACAAGCCGATCATCACGATCAAGCCTGCAGCGAGGCAGTACAACACCAGCTTCAGCGCCGGGCCCTTGTCCTCCCGGCCACCGGCGACAATCGCAACCAGCGCGAGTATTGCCAGCGGATACGCCGGTGCGTAGTTGCCCAGCGAACTGCTGAAATAATACAGCGCGCTGCCGGAGCCTTCGGTGCCATCCATGCGACCCAGGAACTGCATGCGGATTACGTCCTGCATGAACGTTTCACCGCCACTGAGCTTGGCCAGCAGCAACAGCAGGCCCACGCACGCCGCCAGTAACGCCAACGCGAGCAGGCCGAAACTGAACAGCTGGCGCCATTGCCGGTTGATCAGGTAATAGCTGCACAGCATGCCGGTGGGAATGACCAGGCCAATCGGTCCACGGATTGCAAACCCCAGGATCAGCAGCGCAAACAGCCAGTGCAGGCGCTTGGCGGCGCCGAAGTGGTCATGGGCATAACCCAGGTAAAACACCGCCAGGGCCACGGCAGCCAACATCTGGTCGAGGGACACCGCGCGGGTTTCGCTGATGAAGGTGCTGCTGAGCAGCATCACCGCGATGCTCAGCAGCGCCCAGCGCCGGGAGTAGGGCGCCGTCAGCCGGTAGACCAGCACCACGAGCAGCGCCGAAGCGATGGCCGTGGGCAGCCAGGCCGTCAGGCTGGTGACCTGCCCCAGGGGCAGGGACAGCAGCCAGGTCAGCAGCGTCGAGGTGGCCAGGTAATCGGCATAAGGTTGCCCGTACGTCGTCGGGAAGAACCCCGGCCCATGGCGCAGCATCTCCTGGGCGAACAGCACGAAGCGCGAATCAAAGCCGATGATTGCCTGGTTCCAGTTGCCTGCGATAAACAGGACCAGTGCCAGCAGCCCCAGCACCCATGAGTGTCGGCGGATCGTCGGGCTGAGCAGGGGCCGATGAGCTTTGTCCACGTCTCAGGCTTCCTCGGCCTGAGGCGCCCAGTTTTGCTGGGGGATCGGCAAGTTGCAGGAATCGCCGCGGCCCATCGGGAAGTACTGGATGCCTTTGCGTGCCAGGCGTTCGCCGTCGTACAGGTTGCGGCCGTCGAAGATCACCGGGGTTTTCAGGCGTTGCTGGATCAGGTCGAAGTCCGGTGCCTTGAACTGTTGCCATTCGGTGCAGATGATCAAGGCGTCAGAGCCACTCAGGGTGGATTCCGGGGTGCCCATCAGCATCAGGCGCGGGTCATCACCGTAGATGCGCTGGGTTTCCTGCATGGCTTCCGGGTCAAACGCACGTACATTGGCGCCGGCCGCCCACAAGGCTTCCATCAGCACCCGGCTTGGCGCATCGCGCATGTCGTCGGTGTTGGGCTTGAACGCCAGGCCCCACAAGGCGAAGGTCTTGCCGCGCAGGTCGCCCTTGAAGAATGCATTGGCACGTTCGAACAGCTTGCTCTTCTGGCGCTGGTTGATGGCTTCCACGGCTTCCAGCAGGTCGCTGGAGCAGTTGGCGGCCTTGGCGCTGTGGATCAGGGCGCGCATGTCCTTGGGGAAACACGAGCCGCCATAACCGCAACCTGGGTAGATGAAGTGGTAGCCGATACGCGAGTCGGCACCAATGCCCAGGCGCACGGCTTCGATGTCGGCGCCCAGGTGTTCGGCCAGTTCGGCGATCTGGTTGATAAAGCTGATCTTGGTGGCCAGCATGCAGTTGGCGGCGTACTTGGTCAGTTCGGCGCTGCGCAGGTCCATGAAGATGATGCGGTCGTGGTTGCGGTTGAACGGTGCATACAACTCACGCATCACCTCGCGCACTTCCTCACGTTCGCAGCCGATGACGATCCGGTCCGGGCGGCGGCAGTCGGCAACGGCCGAGCCTTCCTTGAGGAATTCCGGGTTGGAGACGATATCGAACTCCAGGTGGCGGCCGGCAATGCGCAGGGCTTTTTCCATGTGCGCACGCAAAGTGTCGCCAGTGCCTACAGGTACGGTGGATTTTTCCACGAGGATCACCGGGTCGATACGGTGGCGAGCCACTGCATCGCCCACGGACAGCACGTATTTCAGGTCGGCCGAGCCGTCTTCGTCCGAAGGGGTACCCACGGCGATGAACAGCACTTCGCCGTGTTCGACGGCGAGTTTTTCGTCATAGGTAAACGTCAGGCGTCCGCCTTCGAGGTTTTCCTTGACCATGGCCGCCAGGCCCGGCTCGAAGATGCTCACGTGGCCCTGTTGCAGCAGCTTGACCTTGTTCTCGTCAACGTCCATGCAGATGACATCGTGGCCGACTTCGGCCAACACGGTGGCCTGTACGAGACCGACGTAACCGCTACCAAATACACTGATTTTCATGGGGCATTCCTGGGACTTGTGGTGCTAGCACGACGAGAGTTGATAGTCAGGACTCCGAGGATGACCAAGGCCACTCCCGCAGTTTTTGAAAGCGAAAAATGTTCGTTGAACACCGGCAGGCTGGCGGCCAGCAGGTAGACCAATGCGTAGCTGATGCTGAGCAGCGAATAGGCGCGGCCCAGCGGCAGGTCTTTGAGCGCGCCGAGCCAGCAGAGCATCGACAGGGCATAGGCGATGATCGCCAGGATCACCACGCCCAGCGCGCCGAGGTCGATGGCGCCCGTGTCGAGTGCTGTCAGCCATTCAGCAGGCAGTGGCAGGCGCGTCATGCTCCAGCGCATGCCCAACTGCGCACCGCTGACCAGTGCCACGCTGCCCAGGGCCAGGGCAAAACCGCGAGCGCGACTCATACCTGGCGCCCCAGCAGCACCACACCGGCAATCACCAGCAGCACGCCGAACCAGTGGCGACCATCGATGTGTTCATGGAACACAAAGCGCGCCACCAGGGTGACCAATACAAAGTTGAGGCTCAGCATCGGGTAGGCGATACCGACTTCCAGGCGTTGCAACACCAGCAGCCACACCAGCAAACCCAGGCCCAGGCACACCAGCGCCGACCACAGCCACGGCGAGCGCAGCTTCAGGGCCCAACCGTCGGGCTGGTCACGCCAGCCTTCCACGGCAAACTTCTGGGACACCTGGCCCATGCAGGTCAGCAGGCAGGCACCTAACAACAGCAGCAGAGTGGTCATGGCGCGCTCTGCGGGAAGATCAGAATCACGATATTGCCCTGCTCGTAACGCTTGCCGTCTTTGGGCAGCAGGTCCACTTCCTGGCGTTCGTCGTCACCCTTGACCCGCATCACCACGCCCACCGAGCCTTGCTTGCGCGCCTCGCTCATCCATTGCTGGACGCTGGCGGCATCGATCTTGCGGTAAGCGGTGTCCGGGAAGGCGATGCCGTATTTCACTTCGCCAACGGTGTTGTAGAGCATCACTTCAGGACGCTGCAGGCGCCATGACAAGGCCGATGCGGCGCCGAGGTCGTTGCTCAGCAACGCAGTGGTCGGCTGCAACTCCTGGAGGTGGTCGATGATAAACTGGTCGGGGGTCTTGTTATAAACCACCGAGTGCGGCAACGCGGCCGGCACCAGCGCCACCAGCAACCAGCTGCCGATCACCGGTGCGGCCCACATGTGCAACGGGCGGGCGGCTTGCAGCAGGTTGGCGATGATCCAGCCGAACAGGAAGACGAACACCAGCACCAGGCTGAGTGTTTCCTGGCCGTGCTCGTACACCGGTTTTTTCAGCTGGAACCAGGTCAGGACCAGCAACGCCAATACGCCAATGACCAGATTCACCCAGCCGTTGATGCGCAGTACGCGGCCACGGGCCTGGGCCAGTTTGTCGGCGAGGGTATGCCCCATCAGCAGCGCCAGTGGCAGCAGGCAGGGCATGATGTACGACGGCAGCTTGCCCTTGGCCAGGCTGAAGAACGCCAGCGGCATCAGCAGCCACAGCAGCAGGAAGGCGACCTTGCTGTTGCGTTTTTCCAGCCATGCCTGCTTCACGGTGGACGGCAGCAACGCCATCCACGGCAGGGTGAACGCAACCATCAGCGGCAGGTAATACCAGAAGGGCTCGGAGTGCTGGGCGTCGTCGCCGGCAAAGCGCTGGATGTGCTCGTGCCAGAAGAAGAAATTCCAGTAGTCCGGTTCCTGGGCATGCACCATCAGCGCCCAGGGCAGGCTCACGACAATCGCCACCACCACGGCCACCAGGCCATAGGTGAGCAGTTCACGAATGCGTTTTTGCCAGAGCACGTAGGGCAGGGCGATCAGCACCGGCAGCAACCAGGCAAGGAAACCCTTGGTCATGAACCCCATGCCGCAGGCGAACCCGAGCAAGGCCCACGACCACAGGCGGCCGCGGGTGGTGGTGCTGTCGAAGCAGAACCACAGCGCCGCCCCGGTCAGGTTGACCCAGAAGGTGAACTGCGGGTCGAGGTTGGCATAGCCCGCCAGGAACGCGACGCTGACAAAACTCATGTACAGCACGGCGCTGACCAGGCTCTTGCGCGGGTCGTTCCACAAACGCCGGGCCACGAAATACACCAGCAGGATGCTCAAGCCGGTGCTCAAGGCCGAGGCAAAACGCACGCCGAACAGGTTCTGCCCGAAAATCGCCTGGCCCAGCGCGATCATCCAGTAACCGGCCGCCGGTTTCTCGAAGTAGCGAATCCCCATGAAGTGTGGCGAGGCCCATTTGCCGGTCAGCAGCATTTCCTGGCTGATCTGCGCATAGCGGGTTTCGTCGGGGATCCACAGCCCGTGGGTGGCCAACGGGATCAGGTAGAACACCCCGAAGGCCAGCAGGAGCAGGGGCAGGGCCCAGCGCCGGATCATGCCTTCTGCACTCCGAGCCAGCCTTCACGGCCGCTCAACGCACCACGCACCAGCTGTTGCTGGGGCAGGGTGGTGAGGTCGGCGGGCAACAGGTCGCCCAACGGTTTGAACGCGATGCCGCGCTGCCCTGCCTGGGCGAGCAACTGGCGAAAATCATTGGCCATCAGAATCCCTTCTACTTCTGCGTGGATCGTATAGACGTTGAGCTTCGACGGCTTGAAGCGGTCGAGGATGTAGCTATTGAAATCCTTGGCGGCCACCACCGGGCCCACGACTTCATCGAAGGTCGGCATGTCCACCGGAATTTGTGGCGTGCCGGCACTGCCATCCGCCAGGGTTGGCCGGAACAGGCTGGTACCACGGCAATCGCTGTTGTAGCGGAATTTGAACTGTTGCTTGGCTTGCACCACGCGCTCATCGGCACGCCAGCCGGCGGCGGCTGAGCAGTCGATGGGTTCACCGAGGATGTCGCTCAAGGTGTCGACGCCACGGCGAATCTGCTCGATCAGCTGTGCATCGCTCCAGCGCCCGGTGTTGGCTTGCCAGCCGTGATGATCCCAGGCGTGCAGCCCGACTTCATGCCCGGCGGCCTTGGCCTGGCGCATCAGGTGCCCCAGGTCGCGGCCAATGGGTTTGCCCGGCCAGGCGGTGCCGGCCAGCAAAATGTCCCAGCCGTACAAACCGGCCGCGTTGGAGCGCAGCATCTTCCACAGGAACTGCGGGCGGATCAGGCGCCACAAGTGGCGCCCCATGTTGTCCGGCCCGACGCTGAAGAAGAAGGTCGCCTTGACCCCGGCTTCATCAAGCGACTCCAACAACCTTGGCACCCCTTCACGGGTGCCTCGGTAAGTGTCGACGTCGATGCGTAGACCCGCTTGCATCAACGCTTGTCCGCGATTTCGAGCATGGCTTCACGCAGGAAGAAATCCAGGGTGTTGCCGATGGTTTCGCTCATCTCCACGGTAGGCTCCCAGTTCAGCAGGCGCTTGGCGTTGTCGATGCTTGGCTTGCGGTGCGCCACGTCCTGGTAACCGGTGCCGTAGAACGCCTTGCTCTCTACGTCGCGGAAACCGGCAAACGGAGGGAAGTTGCTGCGCAGCGGGTGAGCTTCGAACTGACGCAGCAGCTCTTCGCCCAGCTGACGGATGCTGGCTTCGTTTTCCGGGTTGCCGATGTTGATGATCTGGCCGTTGCAGTTGTCGTTGTCGTTATCGATGATGCGGGCCAGGGCTTCGATGCCGTCGGCGATGTCAGTGAAGCAACGCTTCTGCTCGCCACCGTCGAACAGACGGATCGGCGTGCCTTCCACCAGGTTCAGGATCAGCTGGGTGATGGCGCGGGAGCTGCCGATACGGGCCGAGTCCAGGCGGTCGAGGCGCGGGCCCATCCAGTTGAATGGACGGAACAGGGTGAACTTCAGGCCTTTGTCGCCGTAGGCCCAGATCACGCGGTCCAGCAGTTGCTTGGAGACCGAGTAGATCCAGCGCTGCTTGTTGACCGGGCCCACCACCAGGTTGGAGGTGTCTTCGTCGAAGTACTGGTCCTGGCACATGCCATACACTTCGGAGGTCGACGGGAAGATCACGCGCTTGTTGTACTTCACGCAGTAGCGAACCAGTTTCAGGTTCTCTTCGAAGTCCAGTTCAAATACGCGCAGCGGGTTGCGGGTGTATTCGATCGGGGTGGCGATGGCCACCAGCGGCAGGACCACGTCGCACTTCTTGATGTGGTACTCGATCCACTCGGAGTGGATGCTGATGTCGCCTTCCACATAGTGGAAATTCGGGTGGCTGCGCAGGCGCTCGATGGCGTCGGAGCCGATGTCCAGGCCGTAGATTTCGTAACGGTCGTCACGCAGCAGGCGCTCGGACAGGTGGTTACCGATGAAACCGTTCACACCCAGGATCAGCACGCGGGTACGACGGGGCTTGCGGCCGGACTCGGCGCCGCGCAGTACGGAACCGTCCACCAGGCCCAGTTCATCCGCCAGGGACGGGCCGGCCAGGTACAGGCCGTTCTCGTTGCGCTGGCCGAACTTGACCACCAGGGAGTCTTCACCGCAGGCGATGCGCAGCGGGTTGACGCTGATCACGCGGCCTGGCGCCAGGCCTTCGTTGCCCTTGACGACTTCGGCGTTCCAGACGATCAGCTTGTGCTCGCCCACGGCGCAGAAGGCACCCGGGTATGGTTGGGTAACGGCGCGAACCAGGTTGAACAGCTCTTCAGCCGGTTTTTTCCAATCCAGTTTGCCGTCAGCGGCGGTGCGACGACCGAAGTAGGTGGCCTTGCTTTCGTCCTGGGCGGTTTCGGTCAGCTTGCCTTGAGCCAGTTGCGGCAGGGCATCGCGCAGCAGGTTGGTGGCGGCGTCACGCAGTTTGGCGTGCAGGGTCAGGCCGGTGTCGGTGCGCTCGATCACGACTTTCTGCTGGGCCAGGATCGCGCCGGCATCGGCACGCTTGACCATGCGGTGCAGGGTCACGCCGGTTTCGGTTTCGCCGTTCACCAGCACCCAGTTGGCCGGTGCGCGGCCACGGTACTTAGGCAGCAGGGAGCCGTGCAGGTTGAACGCGCCTTTCTTGGCGGTGGCCAGCAGGGCTTCGCTCAGCAGGTTGCGGTAGTAGAACGAGAAGATGTAGTCCGGGTTCAGCTTGGCGATGCGCTCGATCCACAGCGGGTGGTTGGCGTCTTCCGGGGCGTGTACCGGGATGCCATTGCGGGCGCACAGCTGGGCGACGGAACCGTAGAAATTGTTTTCCTTGGGATCATCGGCATGGGTGAACACGGCAGCAATTTCGTAACCCGCATTGAGCAGGGCTTCAATGCCAGCACAGCCAATATCGTGGTAAGCGAAGACAACAGCTTTTGAATTCATGACGAAACCTGATCGGAAGGAGAAGTAGAGGTGTGGGAGGACGTCAGGCCGTCGACCGTAAAGGTCTCGGCCGGTGCTGCCGGTTGGTTGCGCAGCACTTTTTCGATAAAGAACCGTGGGCGGGCCCGCACATCGCTGTACATGCGGCCCAGGTATTCACCCAGGAGGCCCATGCCGATGAACTGGCCACCGGTGAACACGAACAATACGGCGAACAGCACGAACATGCCGTCGCCAGCCCAGCCGGAGCCGAAAGCGAGACGCAGCACGATCAGTGCAAAGGCGAAGAGCATGCCCAGGGCCGCCAGGCTGAAACCGACGATGCTCAACAGGCGCAATGGCGTGGTGGTCATGCAGGTCAGCAGGTCGAACATCAGGCTGATCAGGCGCATCGGGCTGTATTTGGACTCGCCGTGTTCACGCTCGGCGTGATGCACCAGGATTTCCGTGGTGTGGCGCGCAAAGCTGTTGGCCAGGATCGGGATAAAGGTGCTGCGCTCGCGGCAGGCCAGCATGGCGTCGACGATGGTGCGGCGATAAGCACGCAGCATGCAGCCGTAGTCGCTCATGGCCACGCCGGTGGAGCGTTGCACGGCGAGGTTGATCAGGCGCGACGGCCAGCGGCGGAAGGCCGAGTCCTGGCGGTTGTTGCGCACGGTGGCAACCACGTCATAGCCCAGGGCGGCCTGTTCGACCAAACGCGGGATTTCTTCCGGCGGGTTTTGCAGGTCGGCGTCCAGGGTGATCACCACGTCGCCCCGGCAATGCTCGAAGCCGGCCATGATCGCGGCGTGCTGGCCGTAGTTGCGGTTGAGGATCACCGCCACCACATTGCTGCCTTCGAGCGCGGCGGCGTCTTCCAGCAATTGCGCGGAGTTGTCGCGGCTGCCGTCGTCCACCAGGATGATTTCGTATTCGTAAGCCAGTTGTTTGCAGGCCGCCATGGTGCGGCGCAGCAGTTCAGGCAGGCTTTCTTGTTCGTTGTAGACCGGGATAACGATCGACACGCAATGAATTGGATAGGGTTTCAAAGATTCATTACCTCGGGGGTTAGAGCAACTTGGAGCGTAAAGACAGCAGTTATCGTCAGCCTCGGATGCCGGGCATCCGATCAAAGATAGCGTTGATTTGTGGCATTCATTCGACAGTCCTGACAGGTCACAGTGGTTCTTCCATGGCTTACGTGAGTAAAGACTAAAATGCTCAAAGGTAAAGCGGAATCAACGAGTTAACCTGCAAGGTACGGTTCGTTCTCAAGTCGTGCCGCCAAGATTAAGCGCAAAAATGTTCAACGAATATGAAACGCAGATGAAAAAGTCGTTTTTTTGGCAGGTAGACAGCTAGGGTTCAGGTAAACAGCAGAAGCACGGACAACGCCGTGCCGATGAGGGGAGAAGGGCCGGTAGGCTTTTTCCGCGCGCGGGCTGGTTCCTGAAGAATCTTCTCTGCAATGCCGCGCAAGTGCCGGTAAAGTAAGCCATCTCTTGCCAGGGCAGTCGGATGAATAGCGTGCAGCGTTTACGGCCAATGTTGATGGTGTTGTTGATGACGGTGGCCTGGGCCACGAGTGTGCGGGCCGATGACGGCGTGGCACTGACGTCCATCGACCAGGTGCCCGATGGCGTAGAAGTGCGGGGTAAACAGGTCGGCGCCTTCGTCTGGAGCGACAAACAGGGCAAGAACCTGTTGGTACTCGCAGAGCAAGTCAGCGAACGCGACGACGACGGTGCGCAGTCGGCCTTTGTCTACGCCGCCCAGTACCTGCTCGACGGTGACCGGCCCAAGCGCCTGTGGATGCTCTACGACGACGTGCAGCATTGCGAGTTCGATGCCGGCGCGCACTTCAACAGCGACGCCACCCGGGTCACCGACCTGCTGGGCGATGGCATCAGCCAGGTCACCGTGGGGTATAGCCGCACCTGCACCAGTGACGTCAGCCCCAATGATTTCAAGCTGATCATGCACATCGGCAAGTCGCAGAAGTACCGCCTGCGTGGCATCGACCGCTATGGCGCCAGCTGGTGGGATGAAGACGCCGGCGCCCTGCAAGGCATGCCGTTGCCCAAGGATTGCAGCATCGCCGCCCAACAGGCGCTGGTCAGCCAGTACAAGGAGCAGGGTACCGAGCTGCCGCTTCCTGGCTGTTACGGCGACGAAGAAGATTTTGCCAAGGCGCCCAAACCGTACCTGGAGTTCATGCGCCAGCACTGGTTTGCCTTGATGCAGAAGCAGGACACCGACTGGAGCCAGCAGCAGACGCCAGCCCCGGCGGAAGACGATCAGGAATAGCCCCGGGGATTGACCTGCGCTAGACTCGGCGCTCGCCAATTCACTAAATATGTCGATTAAACAGATGGTTAGTCGATATATTTAATCCAAAGGCTGATCTACCTTGACTGAGTCTACCCGCAACCCGCTGACCCTCTATCTCACCCGCCTGGCGCCCTCCAGCCAGCTGACCATGCGCTACGTGCTGCAGGACGCCGCCGACCGCCTGGGTTTTGAAGACATCAACCTCGAAGACATCGACTGGCACCTGCTGCAGCCCGAACACGTCATGGCCCTGGTGGCGGTGCTGCGGGAAGACGGGTATGCGCCGAATACCTCATCGCTGTACGTCAACGCCGTGCGCGGGGTGATGAACGAAGCCTGGCGCATGAGCCTGATCAGCCAGGACCACCTGCTGAAGATGCGCTCGGTCAAGGCCATGGCCGGCACCCGCCTGAGCCAGGGCCGCAACCTGCGGCGTACGCTGATTCGTGAGTTGATGGAAGTCTGCGCCGCCGATCCGCGCCCCCAGGGCCTGCGGGATGCAGCGGTGATCGGGATCCTGTATGGCTCGGGCATGCGCAAGTCGGAATCGGTGAACATCGAGCTGGGCCAGGTCAACTTTGACGAGCGCAGCCTGCAGGTTACCGGCAAGGGCAACAAGCAATTGATCAAGTACGCACCGGCCTGGGCCTTTGCCAAGCTGGAGGCATGGCTGGAGTTTCGCCGCAGCCAGCTGAAACCGGGGGAACAGGACGACGGTTTCCTGTTCAACCGGATTCGCCGGGGCAGCCATATCACCCGCGAGCGCATCACCAAACACGCGATTTACTACATCGCCCGCCAGCGTGGGGAACAGGTCGGCGTGAAAATCATGCCCCATGATTTCCGCCGTTCGTTTATCACGCGGGTCATTGAAGAGTACGACCTGTCGATCGCCCAGAAGCTGGCGCACCACACCAATATCCAGACCACCGCCACCTACGATGTGCGCGACGACAATGAGCGGCGTAGGGCAGTGGATCGGTTTGACCTGTAGGGCCGCCCGTAACCTGGCCCGCCAACTGCCTTGAACTCTGCCCGGCAGCCGCGCTCGCAATAGTAGGGCGCGGGTTTTGCCGCGTGCCGTGTTTATTCAGTCGAAGGAGCAGACCATGGATACCTACAACATCAACAAGACCGGCACCGGTTGGGCGTTGACCAAGCAGGGCTCGGCACGGCCGTCGAAAACGGCAGAGACCAAGGAGGCGATCGTTGAGTTGGCGAAAGAGTTTCTCAGCGACAAGACGGCGTCGCTGAGGATTCACAGCATGGATGGGCGGATTCAGGAGGAAAGAACCTATCCGCGCAAGGCTGACCCGACACGATCTCCGGGCTGACCGAGTCCCAAATGTGGGAGCGGGCTTGCTCGCGAAGGCGGTGGTTCAGTTACACATGCATTGCCTGACACTCCGCCTTCGCGAGCAAGCCCGCTCCCACACTGGATTTGCATTCGACCCTAGAGAATCGGCTTGCCGCCCGTCACCGCATACCGCGAGCCCGAGATGTAACTCGCCTCATCCGACGCCAGCAACACATAGATCGGCGCCACTTCCACCGGCTGGCCGGGGCGGCCCAGCGGTGTCTCGCTGCCGAAGCTGTTCACGTCTTCGTCCGGCATTGTCGAGACAATCAACGGCGTCCAGATCGGCCCCGGCGCCACGCTGTTCACGCGGATGCCCTTGCTGCCCAGCAGTTGTGCCAGGCCACCGGTAAAGTTCGCAATCGCGCCCTTGGTGGCGGCGTAAGCCAGCAACGTTGGCTTGGGCATATCGGAATTCACCGAGCTGGTATTGATGATCGACCCGCCGGCCTTCATGTGCGGCAGCGCCGCCTTGCAGATGCGAAACATCGCGGTGATGTTGATATCGAAGGTCTTGACCCATTCCTCGTCGGGTATCTCTTCGAGGGTCTCGTGGGTCATCTGGAATGCGGCGTTATTGACCAGCACGTCGATCCGCCCGAACTGCTCGACGGTCTGGTCGACAATCGCCTGGCAGTTGGCTTTTTGCGCGAGGTCGCCGGGCAGCAACAGGCATTGGCGGCCGGCTTCTTCCACCCAGCGTGCGGTTTCCTTCGCGTCCTCGTGTTCGTCCAGGTAGGCGATTGCCACATCGGCACCTTCGCGGGCAAAGGCAATCGCCACGGCGCGGCCGATACCGCTGTCGGCGCCGGTGATCAGGGCGATCTTGTTGGCCAGGCGGCCGGAGCCGGTGTAGCTCTTCTCGCCGCAGTCAGGATAGGGGTCCATCTTCTTCTGCGAACCGGGAACGGATTGGGCCTGGCTGGCGAAAGGTGGGCGCGGGTAGTCAATCATCTCAATCTCCATAGATCACAACGGGTTCTATGGATTAGTGATTTTCAGCTGCCGGATAGTTGTAATCGATGCCGGTCGAGCCCGACGAATGGTTTGCGCTCAACCGTGCTGGCAGGCATCGCCCAGGCGCATGTAGTCCAGTTCATGACGCACCCCGTGGCTGTCGATGTAGACCATGTGACCCTTGACCGGCCCGCACTCGGTGGAGGATTCGGTACTGACGCGCACCACCTTGGCGATGTCCAGGTCCTGGGAATAGTCGTACGCCTCGCTGGCGGGGGCGTTGGCACTCACAGTGGGTGCCGGGGTTTCGCCCTGGGCGAAGGCAAGTGTGCTGAACAGGCCCAGCACGGCGATAAGCAGATAACGCATGAGAACCTCCGACACCACGAAGGTGGTGGCTTGACTGTGGGGTTCATTCTACAAAGCGCCTGGCGCGGGGATGAACGCTTGCGGGCCAATAGAAGACATCAGCCAAATCGATGCAGCAAGCCTCTTATAACCGGTTATAAACTCATAGCATCTTCGCCTAAACGCAACCCTATAAATATCCGTCTGCCGCTGCTCATCCCTGTAGACACATACAACAGGGAGCTCCTCGATGTTTTTATTCAAACAACAACTACCAAGGCTGACGCTGGCGGCGGCGCTGGCGATGGGAGTGTGCACGACATCGGTGATGGCCCAGGAAGCGGCCGGCCAGGTGTTCACCTTCGATATCGCTGGCGGCCCGCTTGATACGGTGCTGCTGGATATCTCCCGGCAGACCGGGGTGATGATTTCGTTCAATCAACAGTGGGTGCAGGGCAAGCGCAGTGCCGCCATCCGCGGCGATTTGGGCAGCCTGCAAGCGGTGGACAAGGCGTTGCAGGGCAGCGGCCTGCAAGTGAGCGACAGCGAACAGGGGCTGACGGTGCATCCAGCACCCGTGACGTCCACCAGCGTCGCACCGGCCGAGGGCAAAAGTACTGATTACCGCCTGGAAAAAGTCACGGTGACCGGCTCGGCGATTCGCCGGGTGGACGCGGAAACGGCAGTGCCGGTGACCATCCTGCGGGTCGAGCAATTGCGCGAGCAGGGTGTGAGCACCACCGAGGAGTTGATCAACCGCATTTCGGCCAACCAGTCTGCCGTTGGCTCCGGGCGTTCGGTGGGTTCCAGCAGCGGCGGTGCGGCGTATGCCGACTTGCGCGGGATTGGCGCGAACAAAACCCTGGTGCTGCTCAATGGCCGGCGCCTGAGCAACAACGCCGTCAACACCACCAACGGTTCCGGGGTGGACTTGAACACCATCCCGTTTGCCGCCATCGACCGCGTGGAAGTCCTGCGCGATGGCGCCTCGGCGCTGTACGGCACCGATGCGATTGGCGGGGTGATCAACTTCATTACCAAGACCAGCCTCACCGGGGGCCAACTCTCCACCAACTACGATTCGCCGACGCGCTCCGGCGGCGGCGACAGCCATAACTTCAGTGGCAGCTACGGTTTCGGCGACCTTGAAGAGGACCGCTTCAACGTGTTCGGCGTGGTCAGCTACGACAAGCAGACGCGCCTGGCGGCCAAGGACCGTGACTTCACCTACAACTACCAGCCAGGTCGCGGCCTGGATTTCACCTCCGGCACCGCCGCGCCGGCTAACTGGAGCCAGGGCAGCAACGCGACCAACCCGCTGGCCGGCTCCGGTTGCAATTCTCCCGGGCTGCTGTCACGCAATGGCATCTGCCGCCAAAGCCTGTGGAGTTACCTGGACCTGGTGCCGGAAACCGAAAAAACCTCGGCCTTTGCCAAAGCCACCGGCAAGCTGGCCGATGACCATACCGTCAGCCTCGAATACTTCTGGGCGCGCAACGAAAACCGTACGCAGATTGGCCCAGGCACCCTGATGGGCGCCCAGGTCAATCCGGGTACGCCTTTCTATCCGGGCAACGGCATCACCCCGGGCCCCACGGGGTTCGCCCTGGACCCGACACAGCCGGTAGACGTGAACTGGCGTGAAACCGATGCCGGCGCGCGCAAGCACGAAGATGACAACACCAGCCAGCGGCTGCTGCTGAGTTTCGAAGGTAATGTGGCGAACTGGGACTACAACGTCGGCGCGTCCTACAACCAGAACAAAGTGGTGCAAACCATTCTTGACGGCTATGTAAACGACCAGACCATCAGCCAGGGGATTGCCAACGGTGTGATCAACCCGTTCGGGCCGCAGAGTGAAGCGGGCAGGGCGTTACTCGCCTCCAGCCGCGTGGATGGCGATTACGCCACCGCCGTGGGCCGAGTGAAGAGTATCGACGGGCGCGTAAGCCGTGAAATCGGCGACTGGTTCGGTGCGGGGCCGACGGGCCTGGCGCTGGGTGGTGAATATCGCAAGGAGGATTTCCACCAGGATTTCGCCCAGTTTGCCGAGACCGTGCAGAGCCTGGGCGTAGACCCCAATGGCGCAGTGCGCGGCAATCGCAGCGTGTCGGCCGAGTACGCCGAGGTCAACGTGCCGGTGCTCGAAAGCCTGGAACTGTCTGCCGCCGTGCGTCATGACAAATACAGCGACTTTGGCAGCACCACCAACCCGAAATACTCGTTCCGCTTCCAGCCGTTCAAGGAACTGGTGGTGCGCGGTGCCTACAGTGAAGGCTTCCGTGCGCCGTCGCTGTACGAGTTGTACAACCCGACCTACACCAGCTACACCGTGGCCAACTACAACGACCCGCGCCTGTGCCCGGGCGGCACCCCGGCCAATGGCGGGATCGGCAACCGCGACTGCGCCCAGCAGTTCCGCCGGCAAAGCGGGGGCAACGGCAGCTTGAGCCCGGAAACCGCACGTAACGTGACCTTTGGTTTCGTGTTCCAACCGATCGAGCGCCTCAGTGCCGGCCTGGATTTCTGGTGGATCACCATCGCCAACCAGATTGCCGAGTTTCCTGAGTCGTCGGTATTCGACGACCCGGATGCCTACGGCGACCGCTTGATTCGCAAGGCGGATGGCTCCATCGATCACATCGTTACCGGCCTTGCCAACCTGGGTAAGACCAAGACCAACGGCGTGGATGTGAGTTTCGACTACCGCTTCCCGAGCACCGCCATCGGTGACTTCGGCATCGGCCTGCAAGGCACCTACGTCAACGAATACAAATACCAGCAGGAGCTCAAGGGCGACTACATCGACAAACTCGGTGATTTTCGTGGCGGCGAGTTCTCCACCGCGGGCGCCGTTGCACGCTGGCGCCACAGCCTGACCGGCACCTGGGCCCGCGGACCGCTGGGCGTCAGCCTGACCAACCGCTACACCAGTGGCTATCACGACTCGGACCCCGACACTCACGACTCCGTAGGCTCTTACAACGTCTGGGACCTGGCGGGTACCTACAACTGGAGCAAGTCCCTGGCCGTCACGCTGGGCGCGAAAAACCTGTTTGACCGCGCACCGCCGTTCAGCAACCAGACCTATGCGTTCCAGAGCGGGTACGACCCGAAATACGCCGACCCGTTTGGCCGCATCCTCTATACCCGGGTCAGCTATAACTTCTGATTGTTCATCAGGTCCAGACACTGCTCTATAAAACAGGCGGATCCACTGCACCCATCCCGTAGGTGCAGCGGGATTCGCCGGTCCATAACCTTATTCCAAAACGGTATTTCCAGGCTTTTCATAAGACTCCTTATGATCACGTCATAACTCGTTATGACAAGTGGTCCTGATGAACGAATCAACCGTCGCCTTATCCCCTCTGTCCAGCGTTCCGCTGCATGCCCAACTGCGGGACCTGCTGCGCAGCCGCATCCTTGATGGTGAGTACGCGCCGAACACCCAGATGCCTTCCGAGAGCGAACTGGGCACGCGCTTCAAAGTCAGCCGCATCACCGTGCGCCAGGCCCTGGGTGATCTGCAAAAGGAAGGCCTGATCTACAAGATCCACGGCAAAGGCACCTTTGTTTCCAAACCCAAGGCTTATCAGAACGTCAGCACCCTGCAGGGGTTGGGCGAGTCCATGACCGAGCGCGGCTATGAAGTGATCAACCGCCTGCGCAGCTACCGCTTCGTGCCCGCCGACAAGCTGGTGGCCGAGCGCCTGGGCGTGGAGGAGGGCAGCACTGTCGCGCAGATCAAGCGGGTACGGCTGATCAACCGCGAGCCGGTGTCGCTGGAAATCACCTACCTCAGCCAGGCCCTGGGCGAACGCCTGGAAAACGCCGACCTGGTGACCCGCGACATCTTCCTGATCCTGGAGAACGACTGCGGCTTGCAACTGGGTCACGCCGACGTGGCGATTGACGCGGTACTCGCCGACAGCGAGCTGACCCAGGCGCTGAACGTCGAGGCCGGCTCGCCGATCATGCGCATCGAACGCCTGACCCACACCGCAGACGGTCAGCCCGTGGACTTCGAACACCTGTATTACCGTGGCGACGCGTTTCAGTATCGCCTGCGCATCGACCGTCAGCGAGGTAGCCGCCCGTGAGCCGCCAAACCCTGGAACTGGAATACGACATCGTGGTGATCGGCGGCGGTACAGCCGGCCCCATGGCGGCGATCAAGGCCAAGGAGGCCAACCGCGATCTGCGCGTATTGCTGATCGACAAGGCCAACGTCAAGCGCAGCGGCGCCATCAGCATGGGCATGGACGGCCTCAACAACGCGATCATTCCCGGCCACTCCACGCCGGAGCAGTACACCAAGGAAATCACGATTGCCAACGACGGCATCGTCAATCAGGCGGCGGTGTACGCCTACGCGACCCACAGTTTTGAAACCATCGAGCAGTTGGACCGCTGGGGCGTGAAGTTCGAGAAGGACGAAACCGGCGATTACGCGGTGAAAAAAGTCCATCACATGGGCGCCTACGTGTTGCCGATGCCTGAAGGGCACGACATCAAGAAGGTGCTGTATCGCCAGCTCAAGCGCGCCAGGGTCAGCATCACCAACCGCCTGGTGTGCACCCGCTTGCTGACCGACAGCGAAGGCGCGGTGAATGGCGTGATGGGTTTTGACTGCCGCACTGCGGACTTCCAGGTGATCAAGGCCAAGGCGGTGATCCTCTGCTGCGGCGCGGCCGGCCGCCTGGGCTTGCCGTCCTCGGGTTACCTGATGGGCACCTATGAAAACCCGACCAATGCCGGCGACGGCTACGCCATGGCCTACCACGCCGGAGCCGAACTGGCGAACCTGGAGTGCTTCCAGATCAACCCGCTGATCAAGGATTACAACGGCCCGGCGTGCGCCTATGTCACCGGCCCCTTGGGCGGCTACACCGCCAACAACAAGGGTGAACGCTTCATCGAGTGCGACTACTGGAGCGGGCAGATGATGTGGGAGTTCCACCAGGAACTGGAAAGCGGCAACGGCCCGGTGTTCCTCAAACTCGATCACCTGGCGGAGGAAACCATCCAGAACATCGAGCAGATCCTGCACAGCAACGAGCGCCCCAGCCGTGGGCAGTTCCACGCCAACCGGGGCACCGACTACCGCAGCCAGATGGTCGAGATGCATATCTCCGAGATCGGCTTTTGCAGCGGGCATTCGGCGTCGGGCGTGTGGGTCAACGAGCGCGCGGAAACCTCGGTCAAGGGCCTGTATTCAGCGGGCGACATGGCGGCGGTGCCACATAACTACATGCTCGGCGCGTTCACCTATGGCTGGTTTGCGGGCACCAACGCGGCAAGCTTTGTGGCCGGGCGCGAATTCAGCGCGGTGGATGCCCGGCAAGTGGCCGCCGAGCAGGCTCGGGTCTATGCGCCACTGGACCGCGAAACCGGTCTGCCGCCGGCCCAGGTCGAGTACAAGCTGCGGCGCTTCGTCAACGATTACCTGCAGCCGCCCAAGGTCACCCGCAAGATGGAAATCGGCTTGCAACGCTTCGCCGATATCGAGCGCGACCTGGACCAGATGAAGGCGCACAACCCCCATGAATTGATGCGCGCCATGGAAACCAGCGTGATCCGCGACTGCGCCGAAATGGCTGCCCGCGCCTCGCTGTACCGCGCCGAAAGCCGCTGGGGCCTGTACCACTACCGGGTCGATCACCCGCAACGCAACGACGCCGACTGGTTCTGCCATTGCCACCTGAAAAAGGGCGACGACGGGCAGATGGTCAGCTTCAAGAAACCCGTCGAGCCCTATGTGATCCCGCTGGATGCCGAAGAGATGCAGGCTTACGACCGCCTGCGCGTAGGGGCTGACGCCGCCTGAATGTGCCCCCCAAGCTCGCTCACCACAGGACACCGTGAAATGGCCTATCAGCCCCAGGAAATATTCTTTCGCTCCAACGCCCCGGTAACGGTGGACGAGGACAAGTGCATCGCCGAAAAAGGCTGCACGGTCTGCGTCGACGTGTGCCCGATGGACCTGTTGGCGATCAACCCGGCAACGCAGAAGGCGTACATGGCGTTCGATGAATGCTGGTACTGCATGCCCTGTGAAAAAGATTGCCCCACCGGCGCAGTCAAGGTCGAGATTCCGTACCTGTTGCGCTGAGACCTGCCGCAAACGCCATCCGCCAACCCCGGACGCAGCCCTAGCCACACCCCCTCGTTTCCCACCGCGCCAGACCGTGGCGGAGACGATTCCTTCAACCATGATTCGAGGGGAACTACCCAATGTTATTGCGCGCAACCCTGGCCGGCCTGGTGCTGGCTTGCTTGAGCCTGTCGGCCCAGGCACAAACGATCCGGGTGGCCATCGGCACCCAGGACACCACCATCAACTGTGCCGCGGGCGGCTTGCTGATCCGCGAGCTGGGGCTGCTGGACAAATACCTGCCGCACGACGGCAAGTACAA
Source organism: Pseudomonas sp. D8002 (assembly GCF_013385695.1). Classification (NCBI taxonomy): domain Bacteria; kingdom Pseudomonadati; phylum Pseudomonadota; class Gammaproteobacteria; order Pseudomonadales; family Pseudomonadaceae; genus Pseudomonas; species Pseudomonas sp. D8002. The sequence goes on along the minus strand of NZ_JACAPM010000063.1, from coordinate 55,452 downwards.
GGACGCGACCTACGACGTGCAGTGGAAAAACTTCACCAGTGGCGCGCCGCTGACCAATGAAATGGTCGCCGGCAAACTGGACTTTGGCGCAATGGCCGACTTCCCCGGTGCCTTCAACGGCGTAGCGTTCGAGGCGGCGGGCAAGCACAGCCTGTTCATCAGCGTGTTGTCGGGCAACATCAAGGGCAGCGGCAACGGCATTGTGGTGCCGGTCGCTTCCAGCGCCCAGTCCCTGGCGGACCTCAAAGGCAAGACGATTTCCGTGCCGTTCGCCTCCACGGCCCATGGCATGTTGCTGCGTGCTGTCGCGGCCCAGGGCTGGGACCCGCTCAAGGACGTCAACATTATTGCCCAGGCGCCCGAAGTGGCAGGCTCGGCGTTGCAGGCCAACAAGATCGACGCCCATGCCGACTTTGTGCCGTTCGGCGAACTGTTCCCCAACCGTGGTTTCGCCCGCAAGATCTACGACGGCTCGCAATCCAACACCCCGACGTTCCACGGCGCGCTGGTGGACGAAAGTTATGCCAAACAGTACCCGGAAGTGGTCGTCGCCTACCTGCGCGCGAGTATCGAGGCCAATCAGTTGCTGGCCGCAGAGCCGGAGAAGTACAGCGAGCTGATCGAAAAAGTCACCGGCGTCGAAGCCGAGGTCAACTACCTGTTCCATGGCCCGCTGGGCGTGCAGACCCGTGACTTGAGCTGGAAGCCCGAATACCGCCAGGCCGTGGGCACCGCGATCGACACCCTCAAGCTGCTGAAAAAGGCCGACCGTGGCCTAGACCTCAATACCTTTATCGATGACCAGTACATCCGTGCCGCGTTCAAGGCCTCGGGCCTGGACTATGCGGCGCAATTGGGCAACTACGCCCAGGCGCCGTTGAAGGCCAACGACGCCCTGAGCGGCGCGCCGATCACTGACTGGAAGCACGTCGCGCAAATCTGGGTCAAGGGTGAGCCCAAGGTGCGGGATTACGCGTCGGCCGAGGCGGCGTTCACCGCGCTGGACAGCCTGAACAAACAAGGCAAGGCGGTGCGCGCCGTGTATGCCCAGGCCGAAGACAGCGGCATCAAGCTGCTGGCGAGCCAGGCCTGGTTTGCGACCAACCAGCACGGCCAACTCAGTGCGTTCCTGCTCAAGGGCCAGGCGCAGCAATTTGCCCAGGCCCAGGGCGGCAAGGTGTTCAATTTCACCGACGCCGGCGCGCAGGCCGTTGCCGGTCGCTGAGGGAGCGTGTTCATGACAAGCACCCCATGGCGCTGGCTGCCCAAGGCCGCTTCCTTGCTGTTGTGCCTGCTGTTCTGGCAGTTGGCGGCCAGCCAGCACTGGAACCTGTGGCTGGTGACGTTTGCCAATGTGCCCACGCCGGGCTCCGTGGTGCAGGCTGCCCTGGGGCTGGCGGACTCGGGCAAGCTTGTGCGGCACTTGAGTGCAAGCCTGACCCGGGTGTTCGAGGGCTACCTGGCGGCCGCGCTGGTGGGGATCGGCTTGGGCATCGCGATTGGCCGCTGGAAGTGGGCGGAAGACCTGCTGTTGCCGCCGCTGGAGGTGATCCGGCCGATCCCGGCGGTGGCCTGGATCCCGCTGGCGATCCTGATGTTCCCGTCGTCGGAGCTGTCGATGATCTTCATCACCTTCACCGGCGCGCTGTTTCCGGTGCTGCTCAATACGGTGCATGGCGTGGAAGGCGTCGATCCTCGGCTGATCGCCTCGGCGCGCAGCCTGGGGGCAGGGCGCCGGGCGATCCTGCTGGAGGTGATTTTGCCGGGCGCCGCGCCGAGCATCATCACCGGCCTGGCGATTGGCATGGGCACTTCGTGGTTCTGCCTGGTGACGGCGGAAATGATCTCCGGCCAGTACGGTATCGGCTATTACACCTGGGAGTCCTACACCATCCAGAACTATGCCGACATTGTCGTTGGCATGCTGTTGATCGGCGTGCTGGGCATGGGCAGCAGCCTGTTGGTCAAGCGTCTCGGCGCACTGTTCACTCCCTGGCATCGACCACGAGGTAAAGCCTGATGAGTCATCTTGAGGGCCGTGTCGACATACGCGGCTTATCCATTGTATTGGGCGAACAGCAGCAGGCATTCGAGGCGGTGAAAGCCCTGGATTGCAGGATCGAGCCGGGGCAGTTCGTGTGCATCCTCGGCCCGTCCGGGTGTGGCAAATCGACCTTGCTCGGCGCGCTGGCCGGGCATCTCACGCCAAGCCAGGGCACGCTGGAAATGGATGGCCGGCCGGTTGCCGGCCCGTCCCAGCAACGGGGCATGGTGTTTCAGCAGCACACGCTGTTCCCCTGGCGTTCGGTGCGCGAAAACGTTGCCTTCGGCCTGAAGATGCGCGGCGTAGGCAAGGCCGAGCGCCTGGCCGCCGCCGATGAGATCCTTCACCTGGTGGGCCTGGAAGGTTTTGCCGAGCGCTGGCCCAACCAGCTGTCGGGTGGCATGCAGCAGCGGGTGGAAATTGCCCGGGTGTTGATCAATCGTCCCGGCCTGCTGTTGATGGATGAGCCGTTCGGCGCGCTGGATGCCCTGACCCGCATGAAGATGCAGGCCTTGCTGCTGGACATCTGGACGCGCATCCGCACCACCGTGGTGTTTGTCACCCATGACATCGACGAAGCGCTGTTCCTGGCCGACCGCATCCTGGTGATGAGCCCGCGCCCCGGGCGCATCATCGAGGATTTCCAGCTGACTTTCCCAAGGCCGCGCAGCACCGAACTGATGACCTCGCCGGAATTTACCCACCTCAAGCGCCATTGCCTGGAGCTGCTGCACCACGAAGATGGTCGCCAGTTACCACGGCTGAACCCGCTCGGGCTACCCAACGATCACCCAAGACCGCGATTTGCCATATGACCTATGAAACCGAAAACCCCGACATCCAAGCCCTGCGCCCGCGGCTGCAAGCGCCGGATGCCGGCATGCGCCGGATCGCCCTGATTGACCTGGCTGACCTGGAAGACCCCGACGGCCTGGTGTGGCTGGTGGACAGCCTGCGCCACGACCCGGCCACCGACGTGCGCGCCCAGGCTGCCAGCCTGCTGGAGGCGTGGGAAGAAGACGCAGTGGTCGAGGCGCTGTGCCAGGCGCTGACCGACACTGAAGCGTCGGTACGTGATGCCGCCGCCCAGAGCTTGAGCGTACTCAAGTCGACGCAGGCGGGCCGGCTGTTATTGCCATGGGCCACCCACGCCGACGTCAGCGTGCGCACGGCAATCTTCCGTGCCCTGCGCGAGTTGCGCCTTGAAGCGGCGGCGCCGTCGGCAATGCTGGCGCTGAGCGATACCGATGCGGGGGTGCGCCGCGAAGCGGTCGGTGTGCTCGGCTGGCTCAAGCACCTGCCGGCATTGGACGCCCTGGCGAGGTTGGCCAGCAGCGATCCGGACACCGAAGTCCGGCGTGCCGCCACCGGCGCCCTCGGTTTGGCCAGTGATGAGCGGGTACTGCCGGCGCTGTATGAAGCGTTGCAGGACGCCACCTGGCAAGTACGGGAAGAGGCCGCGACCACCTTGGGCAAAGTCGGTAGCACCCGCGCGGGCGAAGCCTTGATCACGGCGCTGGCCGATGACTACTGGCAAGTCCGCCTGCGCGCCACCCGCAGCCTTGGGCGCCTGCGGTATGCACCGGCGTTGCCGGCGCTGCTCCTGACGTTGGGCCACAGCATCAGCAACCTGCGCAAGGAAGCCGCCCTGGCGCTGGGCGAGTTGGGCGACCGACAGGCCCTTGGCCCGCTGCGTGATGCGGCCGACGATGGCGACCCGGAAGTACGCAAGGCGGTGCGCATTGCCCTGGCACAACTGCAATGAACAGTGCACCGAACGGCATTGGCCGAGATGATGATGGGCGCTTGAGGCTGGAATGGCGCGACGGCGTGCAATGGATCGACCACGCTCGCCTGCGCCGTGAATGCCCGTGCTCGCAGTGCCGGGCCTTTCGGTTGAGAGGCACGCCGCCGCTGGTGTCGGACCGTGTCCGGGTGCTGGAGGTCCATCCCCAGGGGTATGGCGTGCAGTTGATTTTCAGCGATGGGCACCAGCGGGGGATTTACCCGTGGGCTTATTTGGCGGCAATGGGGCTCCAGACCGGGGCGCCAATCTCCGCTGGTCAGCTGCGCGACTGAGGTTGCAGGTGTGCCGGCAGGCGGCGCAGCGTCCACCACACCGTCAGCATCGCTGCCACGGCGCTGAGGGCGATGCCGATCAACATCGGCGCCGGTGTGTGGTCTGCGAACAGGCCGGCCAGGGACATGGCTACGGCGGCGGTGATCATCTGGATCGCGCCCAACAGCGCCGAGGCCGAACCGGCCACGGCACCGTGATCTTCCAGGGACAACACGCCGGCCGCCGGCAACAGCAAGCCGAGAAAGCCAAAGCCAATAAACAGCAGTGCCATCATTAACGGCAGGCTGTTGCCCCACAGTGTGGTAAGTGCCAGCAAGGCCATGACCGTTGCCACGCCCGCCACCGACCAGCGAATCAACGGTGCGAGGCCGAAGCGTGCACTCAAGCGCGCGGTCAACTGGCTCAGGGCAAAAAACGACGCCGCGTTGAGGGCAAAGCACAGGCTGAATTGCGTTGGCGTGAGCCCGTAGTACTCGATGTAAACGAATGGCGCGCTGCCGATGAACACGAAGAACGTCGCAAGGCCAAAACCGCCCACTACCGACAACCCGGTAAACACCGGATCACGCAGCAACGCGCCGTAGCTGCCGAACGCATTGCCCAGGGTCTTGCCCAGGCGGCGTTCGGCGGGGTGGGTTTCCGGCAATTGCACGGCGGTCATGATCAGGCACAGCACTGCGGCCACACCCAGCACCAGAAACACTTCGCGCCAGCTCCACACCGCGATGATCAGGCTGCCCGCCAGTGGCGCGAGGATCGGTGAAATACTCACCACCAGCATCAGCAACGCCATCAGGCGCGCGGCTTCATGGCCGGTGTACAAGTCACGCACAATCGCCCGCGGAATCACCATCCCGGCGCAGGCGCCAAAGGCCTGCAACGCCCGGAAGCCGATCAGCACCTCGATGGAGGGGGCGAGGGCGCAACCAATGCTGGCCACGATGAAAATCGCCAGGCCGGCATAGATCGGCGGCTTGCGCCCGAACACATCGCTGATCGGGCCGTAGAACAGCTGGCACACACCGATGATCATGAAGAACACTGTCAGGCTCATCTGCACCGCGGCAGGCGAGGCATGCAGGCTGGCGCCGAGTGTCGGCAACGCCGGCAGGTAGCTGTCGATGGCAAACGGGCCGACGGCGGTGATCAACCCCAGCAGCAGGGCGAGGTGGGCGATACTTCGAGACATGGTGGTTCCGGGCGGCGGTAAAAAAGAGGGGCCAGCTTAGTGATCGCCCTCGGCGCATACAAGCCGGTGTTTACAGACTCGCTACAGAGTCACCAGCGGCAGGGTGTCGTGAATAGGCAATGGATACGGGAGATAGACGTAACGTACTGATTTAACTCAACTAAATATCCATTTAGTCGAGTTGGATATTTTGCGAATTTAAGGCTGGGCGAGGGCGGTCGTTCGGCGCTCACTGATGCGTTCAACCGCCAGCATATGGTCGGTGCCCCATTGGCAAAGCGGCCCCAATGCCTGGGCCAGCGAGCGTCCGAAGGGAGTCAGGGAGTATTCGACCTTTGGCGGTATCTCCTTGTAGTCGATGCGCGCGATGATCTCATCGCGTTCCAGCTCCTTCAATTGCTGGATCAGCACCTTGTCCGTCACGCCGCCAACGGCGCGCCGCAGTTCGCCATAACGGTGAACTTCATGGGCCAGGTGATACAGGACCAACGGTTTCCATTTCCCGCCAATCACCGCCAGGGCGGCGTCGAGCCCGCAGCTAAAGGTGCTGTTTGACATGTTTTTGCCCTCAGGCTGGGTACTTACCAAAAGGTGCATACTATTCAAAACAATAGCGCATATCTACGCTTGGGCCTCAACATTTGAGGGAAACACTCATGAGCAGGCTCAACGGGAAAATCGCCATCGTCACCGGTGGCAACAGCGGGATCGGCTTGGCCAGCGCCATACGCTTTGCGGCCGAAGGTGCACAGGTCGTTATCGTGGGACGCCGCCAGGATGAACTGGACAAAGCCTTGGTCCTTATCGGGCATGACGCGATCGCGATCCAGGGCGACATTTCAAACCTGCGTGATCTTGAGCGGGTATTCGCGCAGATCAAGGCTGACAAAGGTCGTGTTGATGTGTTGTTCGCCAATGCAGGCCTTGGGGATCTGGAGCCCATTGGGGCGATCACGGAGGAATCGTTTGATCGCACCTTTGGCGTGAACGTGAAAGGCACGTTGTTCACCGTACAGAACGCGTTGCCATTGATGAGCGCCGGTGGCTCGATTGTGCTGACAGGTTCGACGACGGCCTCGATGGGCACCGCAGCGTTCAGCGTCTACAGCGCGTCGAAAGGCGCACTGCGAAACTTCGCGAGAAGCTGGGCGCTGGATCTGCAAGGCACAGGTATTCGCGTGAACGTGCTTTCACCTGGGCCGACAACGACACCGGGTTTGGACAGAGCGCTATCAGGTACCGGCCAGAAGGATGCGATTGTCGATTCGATGGTTACGCGTGTACCGCTGGGTCGTATGGGGCAGCCAGATGAAGTGGCGAATGCGGCATTGTTCCTGGCATCGGATGAGAGCAGCTTCATGACGGGCAGCGAGATGTTCGTGGATGGCGGTTTCGCTCAGGTGTGATCCAGGCTCATCGACCAAATCGAGACAGGCTGGGTTTGGTCGATGAGGAGCGTGGTGCATTGGTTGAAATCTGGCTGGCACTGACCCTGATAACGGACCATATGATTACGCATAATGTATATTATGTTAAATGACGTATAGCGCCCGGGATTTGCTTGAGCAGGAAATGCGCTCGAGTGGCTAACGCACCTTGCCCTTTCAGATCAAACCGACCGGCCATGTACTTGGGGACAGTCAGTGCCAGCGCGACGACAGCCAACACCAGCGGTAAAAGCGAAACCCACAGCACTGTATTCCAGCCATAAGCCGACAGCAGCCCACCCGACGAAAAAGACCCGACCGCCATTACGCCGAACACTCGGAGCTGGCCTACTACGTCATTTATCGGCCTGAGTGCGCCAGCCTGCCCAAACTGACGACGTTCCGGGACTGGTTGTTGGCAGAAGCACAGCAGACGGTAAAGCGTGAGATCAGCGCCCACTAGGCTGTACTACTCGCGATTCCTCAACGACGACGCTACCAGCAAATCCCGCGTATAGGCATGCTCCGGTGCGTCGAACAATTGCTCGGTACTCCCCGCCTCCACGACCACGCCATCCTTCACCACGATCAAGTCGTGAGCCAACGCCCTTACCACCGCCAGGTCGTGGCTGATAAACAAGTAGGTCAGCCCATGTTCCTCCTGCAACCTGCGCAGCAAGCTCACCACCTGCTTTTGCACGGTGCGGTCGAGGGCTGAGGTGGGCTCGTCGAGCAATATCAAATCCGGCTTGATCACCAGTGCGCGGGCGATTGCGATGCGTTGGCGCTGGCCGCCGGAGAATTCGTGGGGGAAGCGATGGCGCGTATCGGGGTCGAGTCCGACGTCGCGCAACACGGCAATCACTTGAGCTTCGCGCGCGCAAGCATTGAGGTCCGTGTGTACGCGCAGGCCTTCTTCGATGATTTGCTGCACGCTCATGCGCGGACTGAGGCTGCCGAACGGGTCTTGAAACACCACCTGTAGTTTGCGCCGCCACGGACGCAGGGCCTTGCCTTTGAGTGCGTCGAGGGCCTGGCCCTCGAAGCGAATGCTGCCTTGGGCGTCGATCAACCGCAGGATCGCCTGGCCAAGGGTGGATTTGCCCGAGCCGGATTCGCCAACAATGCCCAAGGTTTTGCCACGTTGCAGGCGTAGGTCGATGCCGTCCACCGCCTTGATCGGCGGTTTGCGCCGCAGCAGGCCGCCTTGCGGGAACCAGACCTTGAGGTTGTCCACTTCCAGCAGGTTGTCCGCCGTCTCACGCACCACCGCCCTGCCCTCGGGCTCGGCCTCGAGCAACTGCCGGCTGTAGGCGTGCTGCGGCGCGGCAAACAGTGCCTGGCAGTCGGCCTGTTCGACGATCTGGCCGGCGCGCATCACCGCCACGCGCTGGGCGATGCTGCGCACCACGTTGAGGTCGTGGCTGATCAACAGCAGCGCCATGTCCAGGCGTTGCTGCAGGTCTTTGAGCAGCGCAAGAATGCGTCGCTGCACGGTCACGTCCAGGGCCGTGGTGGGCTCGTCGGCGATCAACAGCAGCGGTTCGCAAGCCAGGGCCATGGCGATCATCACCCGCTGGCGCTGCCCGCCGGAGAGCTGATGCGGGTACGCCGCAAGGCGCTGGCGCGGGTGCTGGATGCCCACCAGTTCGAGCAACTCCAACACGCGCTCACGCGCCGCCGCACCGCCCAGGCCTTTGTGCAGCAGCAGGGTTTCGGACAGCTGCCGTTCCACGCTGTACAGCGGGTTGAGCGAGGTCATCGGCTCCTGAAAGATCATCGCGATGCGATCGCCGCGAATCTGCCTTAAACGCTCCGGCCGCGCGCCGAGCAGCTCTTCGCCCTGGTAGCGAATACTGCCCTGGGTACGCGTGGTGTGGGGCGGCAGCAATTGCAGGATCGAGTGGGCGGTCACCGATTTGCCGGAGCCCGACTCGCCCACCAGCGCCAGGCACTCGCCCGGGTGAATATCCAGGTCGATGCCACGCACCGCTTTGTGCCCGTCGAACGCCACTTTCAGGTTACGAATTTCAATCAACGCGTCAGTCACGGCACAGCTCGCTTATCAGGATCGGGGGTCGAAGGCGTCGCGGCAGGCTTCGCCGATAAACACCAACAGGGACAGGATCAACGCCAACGCAAAAAACGCGGTCAGCGCCAGCCACGGGGCTTGCAGGTTGTTTTTCCCCTGGCCGATCAATTCACCCAGGGACGCACTGCCCGTGGGCATGCCGAAGCCAAGAAAATCCAGGGCGGTGAGGGTCGAAATGGCCCCGGTCAAAATGAACGGCAAGTAGGTCAAGGTGGCAGTCAGCGCGTTGGGCAGAATGTGCCGCAACATCACCTGAACATCGCCCACACCCAGGGCTCGCGCGGCCTTCACGTACTCCAGGTTGCGCCCGCGCAGGAACTCGGCGCGCACCACATCCACCAGGGTCAGCCAGGAAAACAGCGCCATGATCCCCAGCAGCCACCAGAAACCCGGTTCGACAAACCCGGACAAGATGATCAGCAAGTACAGGACCGGTAGCCCCGACCAGATCTCGATCAGGCGCTGCCCCAACAGGTCGACCCAACCGGCGTAATAGCCTTGCAGCGCGCCGGCGGCGACCCCGATCAAAGTGCTCACCACGGTCAGCGCCAAGGCAAATAACAGCGATACCCGGGTGCCGAAAATCACCCGCGCCAATACATCCCGGGCTTGATCATCGGTGCCCAGCCAGTTGCTCGCGCTGGGCGGCGCCGGCGAAGGGGTCGTGAGGTCGTAGTTGACCGTGTCGTAGCTGAACGGAATAGGCGCAAACAGCATCCAGCCGCCCTGCCCTTCAATCAGTTCATGCACGTAAGGGTCACGGTAATCCGGCTGAAACGGCAACGTGCCGCCGAAATCCTGCTCGGTGTAGCGCTCGAAGGCCGGGAAATACAGTGAGCCCTGGTACGCCATCACCAGTGGCTTGTCGTTGGCCAGCAGTTCGGCACCCAGACATACGGCGAACAGCGCCAGGAACATCCACAGCGACCACCAGCCGCGGCGATTGCGCTTGAAGTGCAGCCAGCGGCGACGAGTAATCGGAGTAAAAACCGGCATCAATGCGACCTCGCGGAAAAATCCAGCCGGGGGTCCAGCAGGCGGTAGCACAGGTCGCCCAGCAACTTGATGACCAACCCGACCAGGGTAAAGATAAACAGCGTGCCGAAGACCACGGGATAGTCCCGTGCCACTGCCGCTTCGTAGCTCAGGCGACCGAGGCCGTCGAGGGAGAAAATCACTTCAATCAGCAACGAGCCGCCGAACAACATCGCGGTGAGCGCCTGGGGCAGGCCAACCACGATCAGCAGCATGGCGTTGCGAAACACGTGTTTGTACAGCACCTGTTTTTCGCTGAAGCCCTTGGCCCGCGCGGTCACTACGTACTGGCGGCTGATCTCGTCGAGGAAGCTGTTTTTGGTGAGAATGGTCAGTGTGGCAAAGCCGCCAATCACCAGCGCCGATACCGGCAAGACAAGGTGCCAGAAGTAGTCCACGACCTTGCCCGCCCATGACAGGCTGGCAAAGTTCTCCGAGACCAGGCCGCGCACCGGAAACCAGTTCAACAGGCTACCGCCGCCGAATACCACGATCAGCAGCAAGGCGAACAGGAACGCCGGCATGGCGTGGCCGATAATGACCGCCGCACTGCTCCACACATCGAAGCGGCTGCCATGGCGCACGGCCTTGCGGATGCCCAGCGGGATCGACACCAGGTAACTGATCAGCGTGGCCCAGAAGCCCAGGGACAAAGTCACCGGCAGTTTTTGCAGGATCAGGTCGGTGACCTTGGCGCCGCGAAAGAAGCTATCGCCAAAATCCAGCCGCGCGTAGCTGCTGAGCATCAACCACAGCCGCGCGCCAAGGGGCTTGTCGAAGCCGTATTGGCGCTCGATATCGGCCACCAGCGCGGGGTCCAGGCCACGAGTTGTGCGCGATTCATTGCTGCCGGTTTCCACCCGTGTGCCGGCCACCGACGCTTGGCTGCCGATGCCTTGCAAGCGCGCGATGGCTTGCTCAACCGGGCCACCCGGGGCGGCTTGCACGATAAAAAAGTTGACCAGCAGGATGCACACCAGCGTCGGCACGATCAGCAATAAACGGCGCGCGCTATAGGCCAGCATGTTGGGAAGCCTCAGTCAGTTGACGCATCTGTGCGGTGGTCAGCGGTGTCGGGCTCACTTCCCACCAGGTGTCGATGCCCACGTCATTGAGCGGCGCTGTGCGGGGCCGACCAAAACGGTTCCACCACAGCGAGGACGAGCCCGGCGGGTAATAGTTGGGAATCCAGTAGAAGCCCCACTGCAACACGCGGTCGAGGGCATGGGCGTAGCGCACCATGGTCGGGCGGTCGTTGGCGCGGACAAGGCCATCGATCAAGGCGTCCACCGCCGGGTTGCGCAGTGCCATGTAATTGTTGGAGCCAGGGTCATCGGCACTCTCGGAACCGAAGTAGTTGGTCAGCTCGCGGCCCGGCGATGGGCTGACCGGGTAGCCGTTGACGATCATGTCGTAGTCCCGTGCGCGCACGCGGTTGGCGTATTGGGCCGAGTCGATCATGCGGATCGTGAAGCCGATGCCGATCTGCGCCAGGTTGCGTTTGTAGGGCAGCAGCAAACGCTCGAAGCCTTTCTGGGCATTCAGGAAGGTGAACTGCAACGGCGTGCCCTCGGCGTTAACCAACTGGTCGCCGCGCGGCGTCCAGCCCGCCTCGGCCAGTAACTTCAGCGCTTGCGCCTGCTGCGGCCGAATGCGCCCGCTGCCATCGGTGCGCGGCGGCTGGTAGACCTGGGTGAACACCTCCTCCGGCACTTGCCCGCGCCAGGGTTCCAGAATGGCCAGCTCCTGGGCATCCGGCAGCTGGGTGGCCGCCAATGCGCTGCGGGAAAAGAAGCTGCGCTGGCGCAGGTACAGGCTGTGCATCATCTGCCGGTTGCTCCAGTCGAAATCCCACAACAGGCTCAGCGCCTCGCGCACGCGGCGGTCCTGGAACTGCGGTTTTTGCAGGTTGAACACAAAACCCTGGGTGCCCTGCACGGCATTCGGTGCCAGTTGTTCACGTTGCAGACGACCGTCGCGCAAAGCCTCGCCGTCGTAGCCCACCGAATAACTGGTGGCGGAAAATTCGCGATTGAAGTCGTAACCCTGGGCTTGCAGGATCTGGCGCGACACGTCGCCGTCGGCAAAAAACTCAAGCCGCAGGGTGTCGAAGTTGTACTGCCCCTGCGTCACCGGCAGGTCTCGCCCCCACCAGTCCTTGACCCGTTCGAAGGTGACACTGCGGCCGTTGTCCACGCTGCTGATACGGTACGGGCCGCTGCCCACCGGCGGTTCAAAGCCGCCGCCGTTGGCGAAATTGCGCCCCTGCCACCAATGTTCCGGCAGCACCGGCAGTGAAGCGAGGTCCAGAGGCAAGGTGCGATTGTCGGCGCTTTTGAAGGTGAACCGCACTTGGGTCGGCGATTCCACCAGCACCTGGTCCACATCGGCAAAGCTTTGGCGATACGCCAGGCTGCCTTCGGTGGTGAACAGCTTGAAGGTGTAGGCCACGTCCTGCGCGGTGATGGGCGTGCCATCGGCAAACCGCGCCTTGGGATTAAGGTAGAAACGCAACCATGAATGGTCATCTGCCAGCTCCATGCCTTGCGCGACCAACCCGTACACGGTGTACGGCTCATCCTGCGAACGGTACGCCAACGGGCTGTAGAGCCAACCCTGGATCTGGGTGATGCCGGTGCCTTTGTCGACATACGGGATCAGGTGATCAAACGCCCCGCCTTCCATGGACGAACGACGAAAACTGCCGCCCTTGGGCGCGTTCGGGTTGACGTAATCCAGGTGTTTGAAGTTGGCCGGGTACTTGGGCGCTTCGCCGTATACCGTCAAAGCGTGCGTCGGTTGAGCGAGCAGTGACGGCGCCCAAAGCCCCGTCAGCAGTGCCCACACCATGAAGCGAAACAGGCTCACAAACTCAACTCCTTTTCCAAAAACACTGAAGACTCACTTATGCAGGGTTGTGCGTCGACGCCAGGGTTTTTATAGAGCACCGGTTAGACCGTTAGCGCATGTGCTTATGCGCTACTTACCGAAGTGGTAACTCACGTCCAGCCAGACCTGGCGGCCATAGGGGTCGTAGTTGCCGCTGGGGTAATACGGCCAGCCGGCGGAGTCATCGTGCTTGACCTGATTGAGCAGGTTGTTGACGGTCAGGCCGACACTCGCCTGCTCGTTCACCTGGTAACGGGCGCTGGCGTTGAAGGTGGTCCACGGCGACAGGCGCCCATCTCCGGCGCCATTGGTCACGCTGCCGTAGCGAATGCCGGTCAGCGTGGTGGTGAGGTGCTGGTAGTCCCAGGTCAGGCTCGCGTTGACCTTGCTGCGCCAGTCGTGGTTGTCGGTGCTGGAGCGCAGGTTCTGGGTTTGCGCATCGTCCGATTCCTTGAGGTAGTGGGACAGCACCAGGCTGTAGCCAATCGCCGAACTGAACGCGCCGTACTGGCCTGCGCCCCAGCGAATATTACTCTTGAGGTCCAGGCCGCTGACCCGCTCGCTGGCGGCGTTGATCGCATTGACCTGCACCCGTTGCAGCACGTTCGGGTCCACTGCCGCCGTGCTGGCATTGCGCTGGATGCGTGCCAGGACGTCGGCGCAAGTGGTCGCATCAAGCTGGCCGTTGCGGCACTGGTTTTCCTGTTGCAGCAAGCGGTTGATGTCGACGGTGGTCAACAGGTCCTTGATTTCGACGCGCCAGAAGTCGGCGGAGAAATCAAACTGATGCGAAGGCGACCAGACAAAGCCGTACGTCCAGGACTTGCCACGCTCGGAGGCGAGGTCCGAATTACCGGTCTGGGTGTAATCCACGCGGCCTCGGTCACACGCTCCTTCTACGCCCTTGCTGCAACCGTAATAGTCGATCTGGTCAGGCGTGTAGCCATTGGTCGCGGCCTGGTAGAGGTAGTTGAGGTCGGGTGCGCGAAAGCTGGTGCCGTAGCTGCCACGAAACAGCAGGCTGGTCACCGGGCGCCATTCCAGGCCCAGGTTGTAGGTTTTTTGTTGCTCGGTGCGGCCACTGAATTTGTATTGGTCCCAGCGCCCGGCCGCCGAGGCGAGCAAGGTGTCGGTCACGGGAATGCTCAGCTCGCCACCCGCGGCGTAGCGGTCACGCGAACCGCCTGAATTGGAGGCCGGCGTGGTGTTGTAAAACGTGCCGTCATTGAGTTGGTCGTCGACATCGACGCTGTAGGATTGCCGCCCCACTTCGGTCACACCGGCAAAGCCCACCGGCCCGGCGGGCAGCTCGAACAGGTCGCCGTTAATGTTGGCGCTGAAGGTTTGGGAAACCGATTTACTCTTCTGCACCAGGTTGCCGCGAAACTGATCCCACTGCTCCGGAGTCAGCGGCTGGTCCAGCCGCGAAGGGTCTGGCGCGAAGACCGGGTGCCCGTCCTGCGTGCCCAGTTGCGGCCCGAGGTAGTAATCGCGGATGCCGCTCAAAGGCGTGTAGCGGGTGGTGCGGTCGCTGGTGTACTCGGAGCGGTTCGCCGCAATCTGATAACCCCAATCACTGTTGGTGAACTTGTCTTCCAGGCCCAGGGTGCCGGTCCAGGACACTTCGCGCCATTTGCTGTTGTTGCTGGTCTTGCCACCGATTTCCTCGCTGGAAAAGTTGCGTGACCAGCGCTCCAGGTTGCCGGTGTTGCGGTTGATAAAGTCCGGCGAGGTGAAGCTTGGGCCGCGGGTGTTGTTCTGCGTGTGATCAAAGCCAAACATCAAGTCGGCAAACACTTTGCCGGTGTCGCTGAAATGCCAGGTGCCGCGCGTGTAGCCGTCATAGTTTTCCTTTTGCGCCTGCAAGGTCCAGTAGTCGTTGTAGTACTGGTTGGTGGTGCAGCGGGTGCTGCTGCCACCGAGCTTGCCGTTGTAGATACCGCCGTAGGCACCGCAGCCGGGGCCGAGGTAGGCGCCGCTGTCGAGGTTACGGCGGTAGCCCACGTCCTTGGCCGGGCCGTCGCTCATAAAGCCGCGCTGGTTGGCCCAGATCGGTTGGCGCTGGGTCAGCTCCAGGCCGAATACCCCGTCAAAATCGCCCCAGGTCTCGCCGCCGCTGATCTGTAGGCGCTGGTTGTCGCCGCCGCCACGCTCGGCGGCGCCACCACGCAGATTGACGTCCACGCCGCTGATCTTGTCTTTGAGGATGATGTTCACCACCCCGGCAATCGCGTCGGAGCCATACACCGCCGAGGCGCCGCTGCTGAGGATCTCGATACGCTCGATCATCACCGCCGGGATGTTCGCCAGGTTGGTGAAGTTGACCGCGCCGTCGTACGCCGTGGGGTAGTCGGCCACGCGCCTGCCGTTGATCAGCACCAGTGTGTGGTTCGGCCCCAGCCCTCGCAGGTTGAGGGCACTGGCGGCCGGTTGGAAGGTGTTGCCGTAGTCTTCGCCCTGGGTCATGCCGGTGTTCTGGGTTTGCGAAGCGATGGCGTCGTAGACGTTTTTGTAGCCCCTGCGGGTGACTTCGTCAGCGGTGATGACCGTGACCGGCGACGGCCCTTCAACCTGGGCACGGGCAATGCGTGACCCCGTGACCACGACCTTTTCCAACGCCACATCACCCGGGACTTTCGCCGCCGTGGGCGCCGCCTTGACCGCCGCTGCAGGTGGCTTGGCCGCCCGGCGCAGGGTCCAACCGCCGTCGCCACTGGGTACGGCGTCGAGGGCTGCACCGCGCAGTGCCTGTCGCAGCGCTTGCTCGGTGGTGAAGGTGCCCCGCACCGGCGCGCTGGTCAGGCCTTGCACAAGGTCTTGCTGGAAGGAAATGATCTGCCCGCTGCTGCGCGACAGGGTCAACAGCGCTTGGTCGAGGGGGCCGCTGGCGATATCAAAATCAAAAGTCTGGGCGGTCGATATCGCAGACAGCGGCTGTGCCAGCACCGCCGTGCCATGTCCCGCCAAAGTCAGGCCAATCGTCAGAGACAGTGCCGCCAGAGATGCGCGACTGAGAGGTTTGAGTTGCATGGTTGAGGTTCCCATCATTGATATGCCGTTGATGGGTTGAACAACAGGTCGGGGTTTTTTATAGGCGGCCGTTAGGCTAAAAAAGCATGGGTTTATAACGGCCCGAAACAACACTCCCAGGCAGATACACCCTGGCCTGTATTGGGTTGTGCAACAGTGGCGGGGGTTTTATAGGGCTGGGAAAATTATTTTTATCGGCGCTCGATACTGACCCAATAAGGGCTGTGATAATCGATCTGCACCGGCAAGGATTTGGCCAGCAATTGCAGGGCGCCCTGGCTGTCGTCCAGCGGGAAAATCCCGCTCAGCCTCAGGCTCGCCGCCTCGGGGCTGACGCGGATGATGCCGCGCCGGTAGTCACGCAGGGCTTGCACCACTTCACCCAATGAGCGGTCACGCACTTCCAGCAAGCCTTGGGTCCACGAGGCCTCGCCGCCGCTGGCGGTTTCCAGGTCGAGGATGCCGTGGGCATTGAACGTGGCTTTCTGGCCGGCACTGATCACCTGCACAGCGCCGTCGCGCGTGGTGATTTCCACTTGGGAATGCAGCATCGTGATTTGGGTTCGATCCTCGCCCTGCTGTACCAGAAACCGCGTACCCAACGCGCGCATGCGGCCGTGTTCGGTCTCGACGATAAACGGTCTGAGACTGTCCTTGAAAACGTCGACCAGCAGCTTGCCGTCGAGCAACTGCAACAGCCGTTGCCGAGCATCGAAATGCGTCAGCACCTTGCTGCGCGCATCCAGGGTCAATGCACTGCCATCCTCCAGCGTGAGGTTCAGGCGCTCGCCCGTACCGGTGCGCAAGGCGCCCAACGGCAACCAGCTGTCGGACAGCCGCGTGATCAGACTTCCAAACGACACAACGCCAACCAGCGCCAGGGTATTGCGCAAGAAGCGCCGGCGGCCCGACGGTGCGTTGAGGGTGTGCAACAGGCTGTCGCGGGGCATGCGGCGCAGTTCGTCATTGTTCAGCACGGCCGGAACGCCGCCCATCATGTTGAAGATTTCGGCACGCCGTGGGTCGCCCTCACTCCAGCGACGGAACGCCTGGTGCTCCTGAGCACTGGCGTGCCCGGATTGCAGCAACGCCATCCACTGTGCTGCCTCGTCGATGATCGCCTCATCCGGCGCGCTGTGGCTCATGGCTGTGTCATCGCCAGGTAGCAGCGCTTGAACGCATCGGCCATGTATTGCTGAACCCGGCTGACCGAGACCTGCAGGCGCTCGGCGATCTGCGCATAGGTCAAACCGTCCAGCTGGTGATACAAAAACGCCGCCTTGGCCTTGGCCGACAAACCGTCGAGCAAGCGGTCGACTTCCAGCAGCGTCTCGATCAACAGCAAACGCTCCTCGGGCGACGGGTGCACCATCATCGGCGCCTGGGCCAATGCTTCCAGGTAGGCACGTTCCAGGTCCTGGCGACGCCAGCCCTCATACATCAGGCGCCGCGCGATGGTGGTCAGCAACGCCCGCGGCTCGCGGATTTGCGAAGGGTCGGGCAATGCCAGTACCCGCAGGAAGGTCTCCGATGCAATGTCCTGAGCCCCATGGGCGCACCCCATGGCCCGGCTTACCCGCGTGCAAAGCCAACTGTAGTCACTTTTGAACATCTGCCCAATCAGACCGAAATGTGGGTTCTGATTCACACCCATTGCATGCTCCATGCGAATAAAGGCCATTCAGCCTGGCGGTTGATGAGCAATGGAAAGCCATCGCTGGAGGCGGACTTTGCATGAGGGGAGCATAGGTTAGGAAAGAATAAAAAATAACAGCAGCCTGTCAAATTGGCATATGCAGAAAAATCAGATACGGGGCAGCGCCCTGGCTGTCAGGTCAGTGCGAAGACACATAGACAGAAGGCTGCACCGGCGCTGGCAGCGAATAGGTTGCTTTCATCCATTCGACTTCAGCATGGGGTGTGCGGCCGAAGTAGCGCTTGAACTCTCGGCTGAACTGCGATGCGCTTTCATAGCCCACGTTAAAAGCCGCAGATGAGGCCGACATGTCGTCGCGGAGCATCAACAACCTTGCCTGGTGCAGACGAGTCGATTTCAGGTACTGCATGGGTGAGGAGTCGGTGACTGTTCGAAAGTGCAGATGAAAGCTGGGTACGCTCATACTTGCCTCCTGGGCCAGGCACTCGACGTCCAGCCGCTCCTGGTAACAGCTGTGTATCTTGCGAATGGCGCGGGTCACCTTTGCGAAATGGCCTTGCTTGCCAAGGGCCGCCCGCATGGACCCTCCTTGTTCACCTGCGATGATCCGGTAGTAAATCTCGCGCACCAGCGAGGGGCCGAGGATCGGGCCATCGACCGGATGGCTCATCGCTTCGAGAAAGCGCAGTGTGGACTCGCGCAACATCTCGTCCATCGGCGAGGAATACATGCCTTTGGGACGTTCGTGGGTCGGACCGGATTTTTCGTCAATTTCCAGGATCAGTTCGCCAGCGAGTTTGAAATCCAGGCGCATGTATACCGCCAGCATCGGCTCCTCTTCGCTGGCGTCGGTTTCCATGGTGAAAGGCACTGGCACAGACACCACCAGGTAGTGCTGGGCGTCGTAAAGGTAGACCTCGTCGCCCAGATAGCCGAGCTTGCGCCCCTGGCACAGGATGACGATGCCGGGCTCGTAGAGCACTGGCGTGCGGGTCAGCGGGCGATTGGAGCGCAGAAAGCGTATGTCTTCCAGTGCGCTCAGGTTGTAGCCCTCCAGGGGGGCCAACTGCTCCATCAGTTGGACCATGCGCCGGGTTCGCGCTGCAAAATGATTCATAGGCCCCTCTTGCGGTTTCACGAAGCGTGACCATCCGTAGAGCGTGTCAGTGCTTCCCATTGGTCGATGTCACGCAGGGATTGCGTCAGCTTTTCGCGCACAAAGCCTATCGCATCGCTGCCGAGCAGCAGGTGGGCCGGTGGGTTGTCGCTGGCGATCAACTGCAGCATGGCTTGCGCAGCTTTTTGCGGGTCCCCCAACTGGTGGCCGCTTTTCGCTTCGCGCGCCTGGCGTACCGGATCAAAGCTGGCATCGTAGTCGGCGATGCTGCGGGGCGTACGCTGCATCGAGCGGCCGGCCCAATCGGTGCGAAATGAGCCTGGCGCCACAGCGGTGACAAAAATGTTGAATGGCTTGAGTTCTTTGCTCAGGGTGTCGGAGATGCCTTCCAGCGCGAACTTGCTGGCGCAGTAGTAGGCGATACCCGGCATCGTGATGGTGCCGCCCATGGACGTGATGTTGATGATGTGTCCGCTGCGGCGCTGGCGGAAGTACGGCACGAACGCCTTGGTCACGGCAACGGCGCCGAACACGTTGACGTCGAACTGACGACGCATTTCTTCCAGCGGCGACTCTTCGAAAATGCCCTCATGGCCGTAACCTGCGTTGTTCACCAGGACATCCACCGGGCCGTAGCGGGTCTCGATCTCGGCAACGACGCTGTCGATCCGCTCAAAGTCGGTGACATCCAGGATCACGCCATGAGCACGCTCCGCTGATAATGCCTCGAACGTTTGCAGCGCGGCTTCGTTGCGAACGGTACCAATGACACGGTGGCCTGCAGCCAGTGCCACGGTCGCGAGGGCCTTGCCAAAGCCGCTGCTGATGCCGGTGATGAACAGGGTTTTGCGAGTGCTCATGGAAATTCCTCTCGGTTACTGAGTGCTAATGGTAGCCAAGCAACCGCTCGCGACCTATGCCGGATCATCTATGAGGCTTGCCTATTCCTATTCGCTTCTGCTCATACGCTCAATTGTCCCGATGTGGCTCGATTGACGCAGGCTGATGCGTGGTCCGGCCCGCCACAGTGGGTGTCACTGAGGCGGTCGGCACCACTCCACGTTACGTCAGCCAGACATCCACCTGCCGCTCCGCGCCCTCTATAAACACCAAGGCCTCGACCTGCCCCGCCTCTATCAGGTCTTGGCTGACGCCTTTTATCAATTCAAGCTGCGCGGCGCTATCGACCAGCTCAACACGTGCTACCGGAGCCTTCATGGATTGGCTGGCGTCAGACTTTGCTTTGCGAATCGCAGACAGCACGCTGCTCAGGCTCATCAATAACTGTTCAACAGCCGCGTCAGGGCAAGCGCCCCCTTGCGGCCAGGGCGCCTTGTGCACTGAGCCGCAATTCCAGGATTGCCAGACCTCCTCACACACAAAGGGCAGAAATGGCGCAAACAGTCGCTGCTGCACGCTCAGCGCATGTGCCAATGCATTACGCGCCGAGTAGCCGTCGGGTCGATAGGCACGACGCTTGACCAATTCGACGTAGTCATCGCAAAACCACCAGAAGAATCCTTCGATACGCGACAACGCCCCGCTGTAGTCATAGGCCTCCAGCGCGACGGTAGCGTCCTGGACTACGCCACCCAAGCGTTCAAGCATGGCTTGATCCAGCGGTTGGTCGATATCCCCGGTGTCATCCTTCGCAAAGCCTTGAACCAACCTCGAAAGATTGAACAGCTTGACGGCCAGGCGGCGGCCGATTTTCATCTGCTGCTCTTCAAAGGCTGTGTCACTGCCGAGCCGCGCCGAGGCAGCCCAATAGCGCACGCCGTCACTTCCATACTGGTCGAGCAAGGCTTGAGGGGTGACCACATTCCCCTTGGACTTGGACATTTTCTTGCGATCGGGATCAAGGATCCACCCGGAAAGCGCGACGTTGCGCCATGGCGCGCAACCGTGTTCAAAATGGCTGCGTACCAGTGTCGAGAACAGCCAGGTTCGGATTATGTCGTGACCTTGGGGCCTGAGGTCCATCGGGTATATTTTGGCAAACAACCCATCGTCCTCTCCCCAGCCGCCGGCAATCTGAGGCGTCAGGGAACTGGTGGCCCAGGTGTCCATGATGTCTTGTTCACCGATAAACCCGTTGGGTTGACCACGCTGCTCGGGTCGATACCCAGGCGGTGTATCCAGGCCCGGATCAACAGGCAGGCTTGCCTCACTGGCGATAATCGGAGCGCCATGCTCGGCTTCGCCTTGCGCGTCCAGGCGATACCAGAACGGAATCGGCACGCCGAACGTACGTTGGCGACTGATTAGCCAGTCACCATTCAACCCCCCTACCCAATGCTCGTAACGCCTGAGCATGTGCGGCGGATGCCAGTCCAACGCCTGGCCAGCGTCGAGCAACACGTCCCTCAGGTTCGCGTCGCGTCCGCCATTGCGCAAGTACCATTGCCGCGTCGCGAGAATTTCCAAAGGCCGGTCGCCTTTCTCGAAGAACTTTACCGCGTGGGTAATCGGTCGTGGTTCATCTCGCATGGCGCCGCAGTCACGCAACATCGAAACGAGCTGCGTACGAACCTGGGACAGGGTACGGCCGGCCAGGCCTGCGTAGGCCTGTTGGCTGCGCGGAGTCGTCAACCAGGAGGGCGTCTCAAGTAACAGGCGCCCGTCCTTTCCCAGGACTGACCGTGTGGGCAGTTGCAACTCCCGCCACCAAATCACATCGGTTAGATCGCCAAAGGTGCAGACCATCGCCAACCCGGTGCCCTTGCCGGGGTCACCCAAAGGGTGGGCCAGCAGCGGAACGTCCAGGTCAAAAATCGGCGCACGCACGGTCTGCCCGAACCTCGCCTGATAACGAGCGTCGTCCGGGTGAGCCACCAGCGCCACGCATGCCATCAGCAACTCAGGTCGAGTCGTAGCAATCTTCAGTTCGGCACCATCAGCCGCGTCGAAGCCGAGTTCGTGATACGCACCCGCAACCTCGCGCTCCTCAAGCTCTGCCTGGGCTACGGCCGTCTGGAACGTCACATCCCAGAGGCACGGAGCCTCCTGGCTATACAGTTCGCCACGCTGGTAGTTACGCAGTAACGCGCGCTGACTGGCTCGTTGGGAGCGTTCATCAATGGTGGCGTATGAAAGACTCCAATCAACGGACAAGCCCAGTTGCACGAACAGTGCACGGAACGCTTGCTCATCGATGGCCGTCAGCTCATGGCACAACTCGATAAAGTTGCGCCGACTGATGACGGCAAAGTCAGCCCGTTTTAATGGAATTGACTCGGAGGGTTTGAAGCCAGGCTGGTAAGCGGCCAACGAGTCGCAACGTACGCCGTAGAAATTCTCGACCCTGCGTTCGGTCGGCAAGCCATTGTCGTCCCAACCCATGGGGTAGAACACAGCCTTGCCGCGCATCCGCTGGAACCGGGCGATGATATCGGTGTGGGTGTAGCTGAAGACATGGCCAACGTGCAACGAACCTGAGGCTGTCGGTGGCGGCGTGTCGATGGAGAATACAGCGTCGCGTTGGGCGCTGTGGTCAAAGGCATACGTGCCTTCGAGCTGCCAATGCTGAGACCAGCGTGTTTCGAGGTTTTCAAGCGAGGGGGTGACGGTTTGATCGTTTAGAACTTCATCACGTTTAACGGTGACATAGCTTCCTCCTGTCAACATCATGGGGCGCAACAACGGTTGTGCGCCGAAGCAAACTTTATATTCAATCGCCTGCGGAAAGTAAAGCCCTTGAACCAGGCCATTTTTTCCACAAAATAGCGTAAAAACAGTCCGGAAGATTTCTCACATTCAACAGGTACCCTATGCACACCCCCGTCACAATCATCGGTGCTGGCCTGGCCGGTCTCACCCTGGCCCGCGTGCTGTACGTCCACGGTATTGCCGCCACCGTCTATGAAGCAGAGCCGTCGGCAACCGCACGCGCCCAAGGCGGGATGCTCGATATCCACGACTACAACGGCCAACTGGCCCTGCAGGCAGCGGGCCTGACGGACGAGTTCCGCGCGCTTATCCTGAAAGGTCGCGAGGCGACTCGGGTGCTTGATTGGCAGGGTGCCACTCTGTTGGACCAAACCGACGACGGCACAGGCGGCCGTCCCGAGGTCATGCGTGGCGAACTGCGCAAGATGCTCCTCGATTCACTGCCCGCCGGTACTGTGCGCTGGGGCCACAAGGTCAAGGGCGTGCGCGCCCTCGGCGAGGGTCGCCACGAAGTGACCTTCGCCGACGGTACTTGCGTTGCCACCCACCTGCTGGTTGGCGCGGACGGAGCCTGGTCAAAGGTCCGGCCGCTGGTCAGCGACGCTGCCCCCGAGTACATGGGCCGCTCGTTGATCGAAACCTACCTGTATGACAGCGACGCCCGGCACCCGGCCACCTCCAGGGCGGTAGGTGGCGGTGCGATGTTCGCACTTCAACCGGGAAAAGGGATCCAGGCGCACCGTGAGACGGGCGCCACGCTGCACACCTACGTAGTGCTCACCGAATCCCAAAGCTGGTTTGCCGCCATCGATTTCACCGACACGCCAACGGCGGCGGCACGGATCGCGCAGGAATTCGCAGGCTGGTCCCCTGCCCTCACGGCATTGATCACCGACAGCGACACCGAACTGGTATGGCGCCCGCTCTTTATGCTGCCGGTTGAGCACCGCTGGGAGCGGGTGCCGGGCGTAACGCTGATCGGTGATGCCGCACACCTTGCGGCCCCGAATGGCGAAGGTGCCAACCTGGCCATGTACGATGGTGCCGAACTCGGCAAGGCCATCGCCTCATACCCTGATGACGTCGAAGCCGCCCTGGGCGAATACGAACAGGCCATGTTCCCGCGCAGCGCGCAAATGGCTGCCGAAGGGAATGAACTGCATGAGTTGCTGTTTGGTGACGAAGCACCCTATAGCCTGGTCAGCATGTTCAACGGGGCAAGTGCCTGAACAGGGCTCGGGTCAATCACACTGGAAGGACTCAAGGACGTTATAAATTTCGGCAACCACCTGCCGTGTTGCGCCCTCAATGGTTCCTTCATTCCGGCATAACACCCAGCCGTGATCCGCAACCGCTCGCTCGAACGCCCGGGTACAGGCGACATGTTCTGCCAGCGTGTGGATCACGGTACTGCTCAGCCCACGCCGGCGTGCCGCGGCCCGTGCCCATGAAATATCAGGGTCAGTGACGACCCCGACATGCAGGTCCGGCACTTGCACGTTTCGATCAATGTTCAACTGCAGGATTTCTGCCAGCGGGACTTCCCGGCGAAACGCGGCATCAGACGGGTACCAGCGGTCGATCAGGACGATGCTGCCTGGTGGCTGTCTAGCCAGCACGTGCCGGGAAATCCACGCGCGGCTATCAGCGAAGCGTTCACAAACCTCCCACTCCAGATCCAGGCCGGGATGCCTGGCGAGTCTGTTAACGAGGGTCATTGTTTCACTTCTGAAGGGATCGCTTTTTCTCTCGCAAAGCCGGATCACCATTCTGTTGTCAGCCCTAAGCGCTTTTGTTACGGCCTCCAGCAATGTGGTTTTGCCAGTACCCTTGGGGCCATCCATGGAAACAAACAACGGACGGCCAGCCGCCTGGCTCAACACGGCTTGTCGATCCGGCTGCGCATGGTTTCGGCGATCACCCTGGCCAGTGCAGATTGATCAAATGGCTTGGGTAAGCGCGTCAATGTGGTCTTGAGGTCCAGGGAGATTTCCGCAAAGCCCGAGGAAAGAATGATGGGAAGGTTGGGATACAACGACTCGATGTTGCCGGCAAGCTCGATCCCGGTCATGTCCGGCATTGCCATGTCTGTCACGACCAGGTCAAAGCACGCGCCTTGCGCCAGGAACGCCAACGCAGCATGGCCGTCTCCTGCCGACACAACATGATGGCCCAGGTCTTCAAGCATCGCCCCGGTGCTGATCAGCACCAGCGGGTCATCATCTACCAGCAGAATCTCGAGGCTTTGCTGATGGGCTGCATCGAGTGTATCTGCAGTTGATGCCAGCGCCGCAGACTGTATGGTGTCGGTCACCGCCACCGGTAACCAGAGCTCTGCGGTTGTGCTCTCTCCTACCTGGCTCTTCAGCACAAAGTGGCCCTGTGACTGTGCCGCCAGGCCATGCACCATCGAAAGCCCAAGCCCGGTGCCTTTTCCCGCTCCCTTGGTGGTGAAGAACGGCTCCATGGCCCGTTGCAAGGTCGCGTCATTCATCCCGGGGCCGGTGTCGATGACAGAGATGCAAATCAGCCTTTGCGAGTCATTCGCCCCGTCGGGAAACGCATCCTCCCGCGCTGAAATCAGGATCCTGCCCCGACCTTCCATTGCGTCCCGAGCGTTGATCACCAGGTTCATCACAGCCATTTCCAGTTGGCTCATGTCGACCAATACCGGCCGCAGGATCAAGGGGAACTGTGTGTCGACGTTGATGCCTGCGCCCAACATGCGGGACAGCAGGTCTGACATGTTGCGGATCAGATCGCCCACATCCACAGGCTGAGGGTCAAGCTCCTGGCGACGGGCAAAGGCCAGCATGCGCTGAGTCAGCGTTGCGCCCCGCTGGGCGCCCGCGATGGCATTATTCAGTAAGGCGCAGGTTCTCGAGTCCTGCGGGACACGCTTCTTGGCGAGTTCAAGACTCCCCAGAATCACCATCAGGAGGTTGTTGAAATCATGGGCGATGCCGCCGGTGAGCTGGCCCAGGGACTCCATTTTCTGGGATTGGAATAACGCCTCTCGGGTTTCCTTGATCTCCTGTTGAGCCTGGACGCTTTCGGTAACGTCCCGGGTGACCTTCGCAAACCCCACCAGCTCACCCAGTTCATTCTTGATCGGGTCGATAACCACATGGGCGAGGAATCCCGTGCCGTCCTTGCGCAGGCGCCAGCCCTGCCCTTCGTAACGACCTTCCCTGAGCACCGTTTCAAGGGCGCGCTGCGGGACGTTGTGGTCTACGTCCTCACGCTGGAAGAACATGGAGTAATGCCTGCCGATGACTTCTGCCGGCTGATAACCCTTGATGCGCTGGGCGCCGGCGTTCCAGGTGGTGATCACGCCGTTGGGGGCCAGCATATACAGCGCGTAGTCGGTGACGCCTTGCACCAGCAGGCTGAATTGCTGCTCGCTCTGGCGCAGCGCCTGCTCCGCGGCCTTACGCTCGGTCAGGTCCCGTGTGACCTTGGCGAAGCCAATCAACGTGCCGTCGTCGGCGCGTATCGGGTCGATGATCACCAGTGCCCAGAGACGAGTCCCATCCTTGCGGATGCGCCAACCTTCGCCCTCGAAGCGCCCTGACTGCTCGGCGCTCTTGAGTGCCCGGCCCGGCAAGTCCGAGGCCAGGTCTTCCGGGGTGTAGAACAGCGAAAAATGCCTGCCCAGCACTTCACTCTGTTCGTACTGCTTGATCTTTCTCGCCCCGGAGTTCCAACTGCGAATCAAGCCGTTCGTATCAAGCATATAGATGGCATAGTCGACCACTGCGTCGACGAGCAGTCGATACCGGTCGTCCTGATTGAAAGGCCCTTGCGCGGGTTGGGATGGCATCAGGAACGTCTCGGGACAATTGAGTGGCTTGAGCCCTCAGTATGTCTAAAAAAATCCCCGGCCCACCAATTTATTCATCTGGACGGTTTTTTTGAGTCAACCGCCGCCGTTGCGCGCAAACCGTGGAATCTTCAATCCCAGGCTTTCCCGCAAGGTCGTACCTTCATAAGCCGTGCGATACACGCCGCGCTCCTGCAACAACGGGATGACCTCGTGCGTGAAGCGCTTGAACTGCTCCGGATGGCCGATGTAGATGTTGAAACCATCCACCGCGCGGGCTTCAAGCCAGTCAGCCATTTTCCGAGCGACGGTATCCGCCGATCCGACAAACGCTCCCGGGCGCAGTTGCCGCCCAAACTCCACCGCCTGACGCAATGTAAAACCTTTCTCCCGTGCCTGATCGGCAATGCGTTTGGCCGCGGTAAAAAAGCTGCTGCGTGCCGCCTCCAGGCTCTCCTGCGGGAACGGCGCATCAAGGTCGTACTGGCTGAAATCATGCCAGCCGAAATTGCGTCCAAACTCCTTCAGCGCCAGTTCGAAACTGTGGTCGGCCTGATGGTAGTGCAGCTCGATTTCACGCGCCTGTTCATCGGTATCGCCCACATAAATCTCGGCGCCGGGCATCACCAGCAATTGCTCCGGGTCACGGCCATGTTGCAGCGCCCTGCCCTTGATATCCCGATAAAAAGCCTGGCCCTGCTCGATGCTGGCCGCATGGGTAAAGATCACATCGGCCGTGGCCGCGCCGAGGTCGCGGCCTTGTTCCGAATCGCCAGCCTGGAAGATCACCGGTTGGCCCTGGGGTGAGCGCTGGATATTCAGCGGCCCGACCACGGAAAAGTGCTCGCCCTTGTGATTCAGGCTGTGGAGTTTGGCGGGGTCGAGAAACCGGCCGGTGGCGCGGTCACGCACGAAGGCATCTTCCTCATAGGAGTTCCACAGGCCCTGCACGACCTGGACGTGTTCGGCCGCCCGGCCATAGCGGGTGTCGTAGTCATAATGTTCGTCGCGGCTGTAGTTGCCGGCGGTACCGGCGTCGCCGCTGGTGACCACGTTCCAGCCGGCGCGGCCTTTGCTGATCAGGTCGAGTGAGGCCAGGCGCCGCGCGACGTTATAGGGCGAGTTGTAAGAGGTCGTCAGCGTACCGACCAGGCCCAGGTGCCGGGTGCTTACGGCAAGTGCCGATAACAGCGTCAGCGGCTCCAGCCGGTTCAGGTAGTGGGATGGCGAACCCGGTGTGATGAATTGGCTGTCGACGATGAACATCAAGTCGAACAATGCCGCCTCGGCCTGGCGTGCAATGTCGATGTACCAGTCGACGTTGACGCTGGCATCGGCCGGCAATTGCGGGTCGAGCCACAGATTGTGGCGGCCGGGCCCGCCGCAGCCCATGGTCAGGGCGCCGAGTTTGAGCTGTCTTTTAGTCATGTCCAACGTATTCCTGGAAACGTTCAGGGCTGGGTTCTGGCGACGGCTGGTTGCAAGGACGCCGCGAAGGAGTCGTCGAACAGCTTGGCTGCCGGGTAAGACTTGACCAGTCCCTGGCTTGCGAAAAAGTCCACGGTCTTTTGTGCTTCTACAGGCGACTGGGCTGTCACCGGTTCGACCGTCGTGCGTGCCCGGGCAAACCAGGCGCGGGCAATGTCGGCATCTGCGCGGGTGCGCTTGGCCCAGGCATCTGCATACGCGTCGGCGTTGGCCGGGCTTTGGCGCGTCCAGTCACGGGCTTTCTTCAGGCGTTGGAGAAAATCGCTGATTTGCGCACGCTTGTTATCGACGGCCCTGGTGCTGGCGGCGACGAAACTCTGGGCCGGGATCAGCCCGTCTGCGGTCGCCAGTACTCGCGCACCTTGGCGTTCCTGTTGGGTGACGTAGGGTTCCCAGGTGGCGATGACGTCAACGGAACCGCCTTCCAGTGCGTGGGAAGCATCCAGTGCACTGAGGTAGCGCAACTCCAGGGCCTCTTTCGGCACGCCCGCCTTATCCAGTGCGGTCAGCAGCAATTGCTGGCTCCAGGAGCCTTTCCAGATGGCGGCGCGCTTGCCTTTGAGGTCCGCAAGGCTGTGGATCGAGGAATCCTTTTTCACCAGGATGGCCACGCCCTCGAGGTTTTGCCGGCTGATGGCAATCACCTTGATCGGTGCGCCGAGTGCCCCGAGGAACAGCACGGGCGCATCGCCGAGCAGGCCGATGTCGAGGCTGTTGGTATTGAGGGCTTCCGCCACCGGAGACCCGGCGGTGAATTGCTTCCATTCAAGGGTGTAGGGCAGATCATCCAGCACCCCCGCCGCTTCCATCACGGCCTGGGCGTTGTAGCTTTGGTCTCCGACCACCAGCGTTTGCGCGTTCGCGGTCAGGCACAGCAGCGTGGCGGCCAACCCGGCCGCCAGTTTTGTCAGGTAACGCACGTTCGTCTCCAGATGCCTTCTCAAGCATTGAAAGTCGATCCGCGCGTGCGGTCTCGGCAGTGTTCGTAGGGAGGGCTACGATGAGGGGCTGACGGCCGCATGTAAAATACTTATAACGCATAACCTAATTCGATATTAATGCGTTAAATGCATTTTTGTGGGTGGTCGGCGCGCACGGACATTGCGTACCCGCCTGCACCACCTACACTGATTTGAATTCGGCGACTCTCGCGCCATTTTTTCAGCCGTATGGCCCGATGCCCGCGCACTCATTGCTCAACAAATAAAGCAGTTAACCAACTGATTAATCAGAGTAAATATGAAAGAGCAGCCTCGGCAGCTTGTATCGGCACCGCAACCAGTGGCGCACAGCCGCGCCCTTTTTCGACCACCCCACCTTCTGGCTCCCTTGAGCCTGCTGTGCATCGCCATCGCAGGATGCACCGTCGGGCCCGATTTCGCGCGCCCTGAGGTGCCGGCGAACGCCGATTATTCACGAGAAAAACTCACCTCCACCACCAAGGCCGATATCGACACCGGCGGTGCGGCGCAGCGGTTGATCGCCGGGATGGATATTCCCGGGCAATGGTGGACGCTGTTCCGCTCACCGGAACTGAACGCGCTGGTGGAGGAAGCCTTTCGCGCCAACCCGGATGTCACCGCCGCGCAGGCGGCATTGCGCCAGGCCAACGAGCTGGTCTATGCCGACCAGGCGTCGCTGTTTCCCTCGGTGAGCGGCAACGTGCAGAAGGCCCGCGAGAAAGTATCGGGCGTCACCTCGGGCCTGCCGGAGTCGCCGATTCTCACGGTGAGTTCGGCGTCGCTGAGCGTGTCCTACGCCCCGGATGTGTTCGGCGGCACGCGCCGGCAAATTGAATCCACCTCGGCCCAGGCCGAGTACGAACGCTTCCAGTTGGAGGCGACCTACCTCACCTTGACCTCCAATGTGGTGAACACCGCAGTCAGCCTGGCCTCTATACGCGACCAGATCGCCGCCACCGAAACCATCATTCGGCTACAGAGTGATCAGCTCGACGTCCTGCAGGCGCAGCGCCGGCTGGGTGCGATCGGTGACACCGACGTGCTCACACAGCAGACCGCGCTGGCGCAAACCCGTGCCACCTTGCCGCCCCTGCAAAAGCAGTTCGCCCAGACCCGCAACCAGTTGATGGCCTACCTCGGCCGGTTTCCCAACCAGGACCGGGACGAGCGCTTCAACCTCGCCTCCCTGCACCTGCCCGAAGAACTGCCGCTCAGCCTGCCTTCGGCCATCGTTGGCCAGCGGCCCGATGTGCGTTCCGCACAGGCGCAACTGCATCAGGCCAGTGCCAATATCGGCGTGGCCGTCGCCAATCAGTTGCCCCAGTTCAGCATTACCGGGTCGGTGGGCTCCACGGTGGCCAGCGGGACCAAGTTGTTTTCGGCGGGCAGTGGGGTCTGGAGCCTAGCCGGGTCGATCACCCAACCGATCTTTGATGCCGGCGCACTCGAACATCGCAAACGCGCTGCCGTGGCCGCCTATGACGAGTCGGCAGCCCGCTACCGTGGCACGGTGATCGGCGCGTTCCAGGACGTGGCCAACGCACTGCGGGCGCTGGAGGCGGATGCCGATGCGCTCAACCAGCAGGTGGTGGCCGAGCGCTCTGCCCAAGCCAACCTGGACCTGGTGCAGGCGCAGTTCAAACTCGGTGCCGTGGCGTACATCAACCTGCTCACGGCCCAGCAAACCTACCAGAACACCGTGCTGGCCCGGGTCAGGGCGCAGGCCTCCCGCTACAGCGACACCACCGCGCTCTTCCAGGCATTGGGTGGCGGATGGTGGAACCGTACCGATGTGGACCCTGCCACCAAGGGCCGGCCTGATCGGTTCGGCCTGCCTTCGTGGAACGAGATCATGCCGGCCAGGAACGAGGCAGCGCCTGCCGATTCGGCACGGTTCAACTGAACTGAACTCTTGAAACAGCGAGAACATCCATGGCTGACGTCATAACCGCCTCTCCCCTGCCCACCGAGCCCGGCGCACCGCGCAAGCGCCGACTGTGGCGGCCGATGATCATCATGATCGTGGTGGTGCTGGTGATTGTGGCGATCATTGCCGGGGTGAAGTTCGTGCAGATTTCGGCGCTGATCGCCCAGTCGAAAATGCCCCTGCCCGCCTCCGTGGTCACGGCCATGAAGGTGCCGTTCAGCGACTGGCAACCGAATGTCAGCGCCGTGGGCTCAATGAAAGCGGTCAGGGGGGTGGATGTGACCACTGAAGTGGGCGGCATCGTGCGCACCATCGGCTTCACGCCCGGGCAAGAAGTGGCGGCCCAGGCGCTGCTCGTCCAACTGAATGCCGACTCGGACATCGCGCAACTGCATTCCCTTGAGGCCACGGCTGACCTGGCGGTGATCGTGCTCAAGCGTGACAAGGCGCAACTGGCGGTTAACGCCATCTCCCAGGCACAAGTGGACACTGACACCGCCGACCTCAAAGCCAAGCTCGCCGCCGCCGAACAACAGCGCGCGCTGGTGGCGAAAAAAACCATCCGCGCACCGTTTGCCGGGCGCATCGGCATCACCAGCGTCAACCCTGGCCAATACCTCAACCCCGGCGACAAGATCGCCACGCTGCAAACCTTCGATCCGATCTACATCGACTTCACGGTGCCCCAGACTCAAATGGAGGCCATCGCCATCGGCCAAGGGGTTTCGGTAACGGCCGACGGACTGTCGAATCAAACCTTCACCGGCAAGATCAGCACCATCGACACCCAGTTCGACGCCACCACGCGCAATGTCACCGTGGAAGCCACCGTCGACAACCCCAAACAGAACCTGGTGCCCGGGATGTTTGCCCGCGCCGTGGTCAACTCCGGTGCGACGCAGCGCTACCTCACCGTCCCGCAGACATCGGTGACCTACAACCCTTACGGCACCACGGTATTCATTGCCACATCGAGCAAGAACGACAAGGGTGAGGAAGTCCTCACCGCGCAACAGACTTTCATCAAGACCGGGCCGACCCGGGGCGATCAGGTGGCGATCCTGTCGGGTGTGAAGGAAGGCGATCTGCTGATCACCAGCGGCCAGATGAAGCTCAAGAATGGCTCGCCGGTGAAGGTCGATAACAGCGCCGCGCCGCTGAACGATCCTGCGCCGACTCCCCAAGAACACTAAAGGTGTCCCATGAAGCTTACCGATACCTTTATCCAGCGGCCGGTCTGGGCGATTGTCGTCTCGCTGTTCATCCTGATCCTGGGGCTGCGCTCGATCTTCGAATTGCCGGTGAACCAATGGCCACGCACCGAAAATACCGTGGTCACCATCACCACCGCCTACTACGGCGCGGACGCCTCCACCGTTGCCGGCTTTATCACCCAGCCGCTTGAATCGGCCATCGCCCAGGCCCAGGGCATTGACTACCTGTCTTCAACCAGCATCACCGGTGTCTCGACGATTACCGCCACGCTGCGGCTGAATTACGACGCGAGCAAGGCCCTCACCGAGATCAACACCCAGGTCAACTCGGTCAAGAACCAACTGCCGGCGCAGTCCCAGGAACCGGTGCTGACGGTGGCGGTCGGGCAGACCACAGACGCCATGTACCTGGGTTTCTACAGCGACACCCTGCCCACCAACAACATCACCGACTACCTGGTGCGGGTGGTCAAGCCCAAGCTGGACTCAATCCAGGGCGTGCAAACCGCAGAAATCCTCGGCGGGCGCCAGTTCGCCCTGCGTGCCTGGATGGACCCGAACAAACTGGCGGCGCATAACGTGACCGCCCAGGACGTGTCCACCGCCCTGGCCAACAACAACTACCTGTCTGCCGTCGGTTCCACCCGTGGGCAAACGGTGACGGTCGACCTGACGGCCGGGACCGACTTGCACACGGTGGATGAATTCAAGCGGCTGGTGGTCAAGCAGAAAGGCGATGCCCTGGTGTACCTGGAGGACGTGGCCACCGTCACCCTCGGCGCCGAAAGCTACGACAGCAGCGTGGCGTTTTCCGGCAAGCGTTCGGTGTTCATCGGCATCAAGACGGCGCCGACTGCAAATATCCTGACGGTGGCCGACAGCGTGCGCGAGGCCTTCCCCGAGCTGCAATCCCAGTTGCCCACCGGGGTACGCGGCGAGATCGTGTATGACTCCACGGAGTTCATCAACACCTCGATCTATGAGGTGGTGAAGACCCTGGTCGAGGCGATGATCATTGTGTCGGTGGTGATCTACCTGTTCCTCGGCTCGTTCCGCGCGGTGATCGTGCCGCTGGTGGCGATCCCGCTGTCGCTGGTCGGGACCTTCTTCATCATGTACCTGCTGGGGTACTCGATAAACCTGCTGACCCTGCTTGCCCTGGTATTGGCGATCGGCCTGGTGGTGGACGACGCGATTATCGTGGTGGAAAACGTCGACCGGCATATCAAGGAGGAAGGCAAAGGCGTGCTGGAAGCTGCGCTGGTTGCCGCGCGGGAACTGGGTGGGCCGATCATCGCGATGACCGTGGTGCTGATCGCGGCCTACGTGCCCATCGGGCTGCGCAGCGGCCTTACCGGTGCGCTGTTCAAGGAGTTCTGTTTCTCGCTGGCGGGTGCCGTGACTGTGTCGGCCGTGGTGGCGTTGACGCTTTCGCCGATGATGACGTCCCGGCTGTTCAAGACCGGGCAGGAAGAAGGTCGTTTCGCCCGCAAGCTCGATCAGTACTTTGACTGGTTGCGGGGCCGTTACCACCGCGTACTCTCGGGCGGCCTGAACGTATGGCCGGTGCTGGTGACGTTTGGTTTTGTGCTGTTCCTGCTGGTGGCCGCCAGCGGCATGACCGCCAAAAGCGAACTGTCGCCCACCGAGGACCAGGGGCTGGTGTTCATGCAGATCAAGGGCCCGCCCACCGCTTCGCCGCAGCAGATGGAGCGCATCGCCGACCAGGCCTTCCAGATCGCCAACAAAGAGCCGGAATACGCGCAGATGTTCCAACTGACCGGGTTGCCTATCCTCAACCAGGGCCTGGGCGGTGTACTGCTGAAAAACTGGGGCGACCGCTCGCGCTCCCAAGCCCAACTGATATTGGAACTCCAGCAGAAATGGAACCAGGTGCCGGGCGCCACCATTGCGGCCTTCCCGCTGCCATCGCTGCCGGGCGCCCAGGGCTTGCCGGTGCAGTTCGTGATCACCACCACCGACTCGGTGGAAAACCTCAACGAAGTCGCCCAGGCCGTGGTGGCCGAGGCCCAGAAACAACAGCTGTTCTATTTCTCCGACATGGACCTGAAACTCGACAAGCCACAAGCCAAGCTGGTGGTGGACCGGGAAAAAATCGCCGCACTGGGCATGACCCAGGCCGACGTCGGTGCGGCGCTGTCCGCGGCACTGGGCGGCAACTACGTGAACTACTTCTCCACTGCCGGGCGCTCGTACAAAGTGATTCCCCAGGTGTTGCAGGTTGATCGCCTCAACCCGGACCAGATTCTCGATTATTACATTCGCACGCCATCCGGCAGCATGATCCAGGCGAGGACCGTGGCGCATATCGAAACCTCGACCCAGCCGGAATCCATCAACCACTTCCAGCAACTCAACTCGGCGACCCTGTCGGGCGTCAGCGGCGTGGCCCAGGGCGAACTGCTGGCGAAACTGAACACCATTCTGACCAATATTGCGCCGTCGGGTTACACCTCGGACTTCTCCGGCGAATCACGCCAGTTCATGCAGGAATCCGGCGGGTTCTTCGGCCTGCTGATGTTCTCGATCCTGATCGTGTACCTGGCCCTGGCGTTTCAGTTCGAGAGTTTCCGCGACCCGGTGGTGATCCTGTTCTCGGTGCCCCCTGCACTCTTCGGCGCGTTGGCGTTTATCACCATGGGCTTTGCCTCGATCAACGTGTACACCCAGGTGGGGCTGGTGACGTTGCTGGGGTTGATCACCAAGCACGGGATCCTGATCGTGCAGTTTGCCAACGAGTTGCAGCGCGCCGGTCACAGCAAGCGTGAGGCCATAGAAGAAGCCGCCGGCGTGCGTTTGCGGCCGATCCTGATGACCACCGCCGCCATGGTGCTGGGCGTGGTGCCGCTGGTGTGGGCCTCCGGTGCCGGGGCTGCGGGACGGCATGACATGGGCCTGGTGATCTTCGCCGGGTTGTCGATCGGTACCGTGCTGACGCTGTTCATGGTGCCGGCGATGTATATGTTCATTGGCTCCACGCACCATCAGGAGGCGGAACAGCCGGTCCCCGTGTAGGAGCGAGCTTGCTCGCTCCTGCAGTGGATCAGTGGGTCAGATCACTACCCGCAGCGCCAAGCCTTCATACGCATCCAGGGTGATGGTGAAATCACCCTCGGGTGTCAGATCGCCCTCCACCCGCTCATTGATGATGTCCACCACCGGCCCGGGCGCAATATCGGGCAGGTGCAGGGTTTCAGTAATCGGCGTCGAGCCGAAGTTCAGCGCCGTGATCTGGGTACCTTTGCCCGCCGGCAGCTCGTGCACCATGATCAACAGCCCCGGGTGCTGCACATCCGGCACCAGGATCTGGCGGCTGGCGGCGATGTCGTAGGCTCGGCGCACCGCGAGGATTCTTTGCAGTTGCGAGGCAAAGGAATCCGGGTCGGCCAACTGGCTGATCAGGCTGCCATACAAGGTTTTCGGACGCGGCATCTGCCCGGCGGATTGCTCCGCATCCGGATTCAGGTCCACCAGGTCATAGGCGCCGCGATGGATCCAGCGTGTGTCGCCATCCAGCATCAAGTGGGCCACCTCCTGCGCCGGTAACGGCAATGCGCCCACCAGGTCCCAGCCGGACAGTGCAAACACCCCCGGTTGCATCGCGTTGTACATCACCAGCAGCAGGTGAATCTGGCGGATCTGCTGGATATCCGCCGGGGTAATCGCCTCAAGGTCGCGAATGCCCAGCGCCGCCGTGATGATGCTGGCGGTGGTGCAGGACACGCCGTTGGTCACGAACTTCAGGTTATACGGCGCGTGTTCGCCAGCCAGGCGTTCGTACATCTGCTCACGGATATGCTCGCGCAGGATGCCGCCGGGAAAGGTCTGCCCCTGATAGAGGTAGGTGTCATGGGCGTGCAACGTCCAGAAGTGCACCAGTTCCAGGGTCAGCTCGTCATGGTTCTGCAAGGCGTGGATCAGCGAGCCGGGGTCGATGCCCAGGGTGTGCATCTCCCGCAGCATCAGGCGCAGGAATTCGGTGTCGCCCATCAATAACGCGTGCTGGTAAGCCGGGCGCGTGATGAAGTCGTAGGACAGGTCTGCGCCGCCGTGGGACATGGCGGCGATGTCGTCCACCGTCAGGTTCAGTTCCTGGAAGCTGAAACCGCCCGCCTTGCGAATCGCGCCGCCCAGGATCTGGTTGCCGGTGATGGACAGCGGATGGCTTTCAGACCAGGCGTTACCTTCCAGTTTTCGTTCCACACCGAGGAAACCGTTGGCATCCAGGCGCAGGATTTTCGCCCCCATCACGTCGATGGCGTGCAGGGCGTCGCCGATGATCATCTGCTGCGCGGCGAAGGTCGGGTCCAGCCAGTTCAGCGACGGCTGCCCTTCCTTGAAGTAATGCAGGTACACCCAGCGGCGGGGCTTGCCGTCCACGCCGATGACCACATCGGTCGCGCTCCAGTCGGTTTCCTTGACCCCGGGTTCGAAGAAGATCACCCGTTGCAACTGGCCGACGATGTAGTGCTTGTCCCTGAGCACGTCGACCTGCTGCGGGCTGAGGTTCTGCGCATCGCGGCCCTCGCTGATATCGGGCAGCAGCGGCCAGTCTTCTTCGCGGATCTCCACCATGTGGTAGAGCCCGGGATAGTCTTCGTAGGCCATCTCGGCCAGGCGGAAGTCCGCGCCCTTGCCGGTGTGGGACGGAATCACATCGTCGATGATCACCGCGTTGTGCGCGGCGGCCATGCGGGCCAGCGCCTGAAGCTGGGCTTCGGTGCCCAGTTGCGGGTCGATGTCGAAGCTGATGCGGTCAAAATTGCCGTCAATGGTGGGGGTATGCTCGGTGCCGGATAGACCGCCCGAGCGTTTCAGCGGGCCGTTATGGATGCCCTGTATGCCGATTTTCGACAGCGCGTGCCACAAGGTTTCATCGCCCAGGGCCTCCAGTACGCTGCCGTTCTCGCGGGTGACGATGGACGCCGGATAGGCCGTGAACCACACCGATGCCAGGGCTGAAGCATCACGGGGCCGGGTATGGGCATACGGCTGTTGCCACAACCGGCCTTGCCCCGAGTAGAGCCTCGCGCGCTGCTTGGCGGCATGCAGCATCGATTGTTCCACCAGCCAGGCCACATGTTTCTTATCGGCGTCCGTCATAAATCAATCACCTGCACCCATGAAGTAGTCGGTTGCGGTGGCTGCATATGAACCACCGTTCGTTACTGTATGAGGCCCCGGGCGGCGATTCGTTGCATCCGGGATGGCGACCCTTCCCCGGCCTAGACCCATCCACCGTCCACAATGAAGTTCTGTGCGGTACACATCGCCGATACATCAGAGGCCAGGAACAGCGCCATATTGGCGATATGTTCCGGCTCCACACTGCCCGGCAGGCACTGGCTGCGGGCGATCAACTCCCGGGCCGCGTCATCCACCCACATCGCCAGTTGTTTCTCGGTCATCACCCAGCCCGGCACCAGCGTATTGACCCTGATACGGCTGGGCCCAAGCTCCCGCGCCAGGGCCCGGGTCATGCCGTGGGCGGCGGCTTTGCTGGCGGCATATACCGGGTAGCCGCTGGAAGCCATCATCCAGCCGATGGAACCCAGGTTGATGATCGACCCGCCGCCTGCGGCCTTCATCATCGGTACCACGGCCCGGGCCGCGAAAAACCCGTGCTTCAGGTTGACCGAAATCAGTTGGTCGAACCGCTCCGAGTCGATTTCATCCAGGGTGTGCCGAACGTCATTGGCGGCATTGTTCACCAGCACGTCGATCGGCCCAAGACTCTGCGCCAGGCACGCTATCGCGGCCTTGTACGCGATCTCGTCGGTGATATCGCAATGGGCGAATTCGACGGCATGGCCCTCGGCCGACAATATCGCCGCCAATCGGTCGCCCTGCCCTTGCGCCCGGTCCACGAAGGCTACCTTGGCCCCCTGGCGTGCGAAGGCACGCACCATGGCCTCGCCTATCCCGGAAGCACCGCCGGAGATCAGCACGGTTTTATCCCGCAGGTCCGGGTACATCGCCTGCGCGCCGGGCTGTTTTTCAGTGTTCATGGGGCAGTCACTCCGCTGTATTTAGTCTTATTTTATATT
This sequence comes from Pseudomonas sp. D8002, assembly GCF_013385695.1. NCBI lineage: Bacteria > Pseudomonadati > Pseudomonadota > Gammaproteobacteria > Pseudomonadales > Pseudomonadaceae > Pseudomonas > Pseudomonas sp. D8002. The sequence goes on along the minus strand of NZ_JACAPM010000063.1, from coordinate 17,741 downwards.
GCATGTTTTGCGATATTGGCTATAAATCAGCCCTGCAGCCGAATAAATAGTAGAACTATTTAATTAACAACAATAAAGGTAGCTCAGTCATGCGGCAATCCCGATTCCTGCTTACCGGCCTTGGCCTCTCCCTGGCGGTGGCCAGCCTGGGCGCTCAGGCGGCTGGCTTGTCCAGCGAACACAAACCCTTCGGCAAAACCAATGACGGCACCGCCGTCGAGCAGTATGTATTGCGTAACAGTCATGGCGTACAAGCCACGGTCATCACCTATGGCGCGGTCTTGCAGTCGCTGAAAGTACCCGACAAACACGGCCAGTTCGCCGACGTGGTGCTGGGCTTCGATGACGTCCAGGGCTACCAGGCCGGTACTGCGTTCTTCGGCGCGACCATCGGCCGTTTTGGCAACCGCCTGGACAAGGGCAGCTTTGAACTTGACGGCAAACGCTATCAAGTGCCCCTCAACGACGGGCCGAACTCGCTGCACGGCGGCCCGCAAGGTTTCGACAAGCATGTGTGGAAAGCCCAGCCGGTCAAGCAGGACGATTCGGTGGGCGTGACCCTGAGCTACCTGTCCAAGGACGGCGAGATGGGTTTTCCCGGCAACCTGAAAGTCGATGTCACCTATAGCCTCAACGACAAGAACGAACTGCACATCGACTACAAGGCCACCACCGACAAACCCACGGTGCTCAACCTCACCAACCACAGTTACTTCAACCTCGCCGGCGCCGGCAGCGGTGATGTGCTCAAGCAGGTCGCCACCCTGCATGCCAGCCATTACACCCCGGTCAACAGCACCCTGATTCCCACCGGCGAACTGGCCCCGGTCGCCGGCACGCCGATGGACTTTCTCAAGCCCACTGCCATCGGCCAGCACATCAAGGACGATCATCCCCAGCTGAAATTCGCCGAACCTAAACAAGGTGGCTTTGACTTCAACTGGGTGCTGGATGCCAAGGGTGATATCGGCAAACTGGCCGCCGACGTTCGTGACCCGCAGTCCGGCCGCCGCTTGCAGCTGTATACCAGCGAGCCTGGCGTGCAGTTCTATACCGGCAACTTCCTCGACGGGACGATCAAGGGCAAGGGTGGCAAGCCTTACGCCCACTGGAGTGCGTTCACCCTGGAAACCCAGCATTTTCCCGACGGCCCCAACCAGCCGAGCTTCCCCTCTACCCGTCTCGATCCTGGCCAGACCTACACGCAGAATACCGTGCTGAAATTCTCTGCTGACTAAACTTGTGGGAGCTGTCGAGCTTTGGCGAGGCTGCGATGACGTCGGCACTATCAATATCCAAGGCACTATCAATATCCAAGGTGCCTGACCCACCGCTATCGCAGCCTCGCCAAAGCTCGACAGCTCCCACAGTACCGGCGTTAGCAGGGCTGCCGGGAAACGTCAGCGGCCATCAGTTCCACAAACCGATCTTTTCCAGCTCCTGCTTGAAGTTCTCGCGGGTGATCAGCGTCACCTCATCCATGGCCGTGTACTTCGGCGGCTCCTTACCCGTAGTGACCCACTCGAACATCATGCTCGCGGTGTTGTAGCCCTCGATGTGCGGGCTGGGCAGCATCGAGCCGAAGAAGCCGCTGTTGGCTTTCTTCAATTCGCCAATGGCATCGGTGCCGTTGATGCCGATGCCGATGACATTCGCCGCCGCAAACCCGGCGCTTTCGGTGGCGCGCACGCCGCCAAGCACGGTGTTGTCATTCATGCCGCCGATGATCAGGTTTTTCGCGCCGCCGGGCAGCTTGACCAGCGCCGAGTTGGTGGCGTCCATGCTGCCGGGGACGTCGAGGGTCTTGAGGGCTGCGTACAGGATGTGATCATCCGGAATGCCCGCGGCCTTCAGGGATTTGACCGAGCCATCAGTGCGCTTTTTACCGGTATCGAGTTCGTTGTAGGTGTTGATCACCGCATAGGTGTCCTTCCAATCCCAGCCACGTTTTTTCGCTTCAGTGGCCATGGCACTGCCCTGCTTCTCGCCCACTTCAAACGCGGCCATGCCCAGGTAAGGCACGTCTTCCATGAAGTTGCCCTTGGCGTCCACAAAACGGTCATCCACGGCGATCACTTTCAAGCCGTTGGCTTTGGCCTTGGCCATGATCGCCGGGCCGAGGGACACGTCCGGCGGGCAAATCACAAAACCCTTGGCACCGTTGGCCGCCAGGCTGTCGATGGCCGAGAGGGTTTTCTCGCCGTCGGGCACGGCGATCTTGATCACCTCGAAGCCCTTGTCCTTGCCGGCCTTTTCGGCGAAGGCCCATTCGGTCTGGAACCAGGGCTCTTCCGCCTGCTTGACCAGAAAGCCGATCTTCACCGGCTCGGCCGCCAGCAACAGGCTGCTCAGGCCGACGGCGGACACCGCCACAGCGGCGCAGCACAGGGAACGGATACCACGACGACGATTCATAGGGTGACTCCTTGTTGTTGTTTTTGAGTGCGTTAAACAGCCTGTTGGTTATCCTGCAAAGCGGTGGCAGATTTTCCCCGGCACATCGACCTCAATGGCCAGCACCGCACCGTCCAGCGGGTGATCCAGCGGGCTGGCGGCACTGGTGATGTACAAGGTCTTGAGGTCGGGGCCTGCGAACACGCAACTGGTGGGACGGCTGACCGGCAGCTCGATCACCCGGTCGACTGCACCGCCCGGCGTCAACCGCAGCAGGCAGCTGCCGTCCCAGCGGGCGTTCCAGATATAGCCTTCGGCGTCCATGGCCGAGCCGTCCGGGCCACCCCGGGAGTGAGGCCCGAACCAGACCTGCGCGGGTGCGAGCTGGCCCTGTTCATTAATCGGATATTGATAGAGCGTGCCGTCCAGGCTGTCGCCGAAATGCACGTGGGTGGCGGCGTCGTTCCACAGCAAGGTGTTGGGAATGCCCAAGCCTTGCAGCAACGGCGTGACCTGCCCGTCGGTATCGACCCGGAACAGGCCGCCGGAACGTCGCAGCACCGGCAAGTCTTCACCGTGCTCGCCGATGTTGTTCTGCATGGTGCCCAGCCACAGCCGGCCCTGGGCATCGCAGCGGGCTTCGTTGGCACGGTTGCCCGGTTGCGGATCGGCGACGCAAAGCAAGGTCAGGCGTGGATCGCTCGGCGTCGAATCGAGGTCGAGGCGATACACGCCGCTGCTCAGGGTCACCAGTGCATCGCCGCTGGCGCACGGGATAAACGCCGAGACCGGCTCAGGCAATTGCCAGGTGTGCAATTGCCCGCCCTGCAGGCGCAAGGCCTGCTGGCCGATGATGTCCACCCAATACAAGGCCTGGCCCGGTACATCCCAGAACGGCCCTTCGCCCAGCCGAGCCCGGTGCGGTGTGACTGCGGTCCACGACATGAAACCTCCTGCTTTCTTGTTGTTTTCAGGTGGTACCGGTTACAGCGCGTCGCGCGACGGCTGCCCATCTACCAGACGCTGAATGCGCAACGGGTTGGCATTCTTCAGCGCGTCGGGAAGCAGGCTATCAGGGTAATTCTGAAAGCACACAGGTCGCAGGAAACGCTCGATCGCCAGGGTGCCCACGGAAGTGCCACGGGCATCCGAAGTTGCCGGATACGGCCCGCCGTGGACCATCGCGTCACACACCTCGACGCCCGTGGGGTAGCCGTTGAGCAGGATGCGGCCAACCTTTTGCTCCAGCAGCGGCGTCAACTCGCCGAACTGGGTGAAATCCGCCGGCTCGCCGATGATCGTCGCGGTCAATTGGCCGTGCAGGCCGTGCAACGCCGCAGCGAGTTGGGCCTGGTCGGCGACTTCCACAAACACCGTGGTGGGGCCGAACACTTCCTCCTGCAACACTTCATCGCCGTTGATCAGCAGGCTGGCGTCCGCTTTGAACAGCTGTGGCTGCGCCTGATTGCCGGTTTGCGTCTGGCCCGCCAGGTGCTCGATGCCAGGATGGGCCAGCAGCGTGTGCAGGCCTTTGCCGTAGCTGTTCAAGGTGCCGGCATTGAGCATGGTTTGCGCGGGCTGGCCGCCGATCAGTTGGGCGACCTGTTGGGTGAAGCCTGTGAACGCTGGCGAGGCAATCCCGATCACCAGCCCCGGGTTCGTGCAGAACTGGCCGCACCCCTGCACCACCGAGGCGACCAGGTCGCGGGCGATGGTGTCTGCCCGGGTTTGCAGGGCCTGGGGCAAGACGATCACCGGGTTGATGCTGGACATCTCAGCGAACACCGGGATCGGTTGCGGGCGTGCCGCCGCCATATCGCACAACGCCCGGCCGCCCTTGAGCGAGCCGGTGAAACCCACGGCCTGGATCGCTGGGTGCTTGACCAGCGCTTCCCCCACACCGCCGCCGAAGATCATGTTGAACACGCCGCCGGGCATACCTGTGCGCTCGGCCGCCCGCATGATCGCATCGGCGACCCGCTCGGCGGTGGCCATGTGGCCGCTGTGGGCCTTGAACACCACCGGGCAACCGGCCGCCAGCGCGGCGGCGGTGTCGCCACCGGCAGTGGAAAAGGCCAGGGGGAAATTGCTCGCCCCAAACACCGCGACCGGCCCCAGGCCGATGCGGTATTGGCGCAGATCCGGGCGCGGCAAGGGCTGACGATCCGGCAGCGCCTGGTCGATCCGCGCGCCGTAGAAATCACCGCGCCGCAGTACCTTGGCGAACAACCGCATCTGGCCGCTGGTACGACCGCGCTCACCCTGGATACGCCCGGCGGGCAATGCCGTTTCGCGGCAGACCAGGGCGACAAAGTCATCGCCCAGGGCGTCCAGTTCATCGGCTATCGCCTCCAGGAACGACGCACGATGCTGCGCGCTCAGGCTGCGATAAGCCGGGTAAGCCTGAGCGGCGGCGTTGGCCGCGGCGTCGACCTCCTGCGCGGTGGCCTGGTAGAAATCAAAGGGCAATGCCTCGCCACTGGTGGCGTCGATGCTCTGCAGGGTGATGCTGCCGGCAGCGCTGCGCTGGTCGCCGATGTAGTTGTGGCCACAAATCCGGGTCATGCCTGTCTCCTTCAAAGGGTGCCTATGCCGCCAGGTGCCACGCCGCTGTTGGCCACGGCAATGCCGTTGATCAATGGCGCGCCGAATTCGGCTTGGCTGATTTCAAACACATCGCCTGGCTGGGTACGAATGCCGTCGGCAAACGACAAGGTGGCGGTGCCGAAGAAATGGATATGCACGTCACCCGGGCGCAGGAACTGGGTGTATTTGAAATGGTGGTATTCAAGGTTTTCGAGGCTGTGGCACATGTTGGCTTCGCCACTGAGGAATTCGTGCTGCCACAACACCTCGCCATTGCGCACGATACGGCTGGTGCCCGCCAGGTGCCGGGGCAGTTCACCCAGGCGCAACTCGGGACCGTAGCTGCAACTGCGCAGCTTGGAGTGGGCCAGGTACAGGTAATTCTTGCGCTCCATCACGTGGTCGGAAAACTCGTTGCCCACCGCGTAGCCCAGGCGATACGGCTTGCCGTCGTGACCAATCACATACAGCCCGGCGATTTCCGGCTCTTCGCCGGCGTCTTCGGCAAACGCTGGCCACGGGAATGGCTGGCCCGGACGCACCACGATGCTGCCGTCGCCCTTGTAGAACCATTCCGGCTGCACACCGGCCTGGCCAGAAGCCGGTTTGCCGCCCTCCACGCCCCATTTGAAGATGCGCATGCTGTCGGTCATCGCGCTTTCGTCACTGGCGTTCTGATGCATCTTGTCCCGCGCCGACGCACTGCCCAGGTGGGTCAGGCCGGTACCGCTGACCAGCGTGTGGGCCGGGTCCGGGTGATCCAGCGGTGGCAAGATCTTCTGCGCGGCCAGCAGTTTGGCGTAGTCGTGGCTCTCGGCCAGGCCGAGGTGGTCTATGTGCTGTTGCAAGGTGACGCCAGCCTCGATGGCGGCGAGTGCCAGGTCGCGTACCGTGCGGGCGGCCCGCACCTCGCGTACCTGATCGCCGTCGACCACGCCCACTCGGCGTTCGCCGTTGTTCAATTCAAACTGCACTAACCCCATGAGTGTTCTCCTGATTGCCAATTAAGTACGCGTGGCGCCACGGGCGCTGGCGGCGAACTGGTCGGGCGGCAGCACGTGCCTGCGCTCCAGCAACCGATAGACCACCCCGGTCAACACCACCCCGAACAGCATCACGCACGCCAGGAAGTACAAGCCCGACGCAAGGTTGCCGGTGTACTCCTTGAGGGCGCCGATCACGAACGGCCCAATGTAGCCGCCGAGGTTGCCCACCGAGTTGATCAAGGCGATGCCCGCCGCTGCACTCGCGCCGGCAAAGAAACGTCCCGGCAAGGTCCAGAACACCGCCGTGCAAGAAAACAGCGCAAACGCCACCAGGCACAGCGCTGCCAGTTGCCACAGCGGCACTGTCAGCCAGGCGCTGAGGAACAGGCCGATGGCGCCCAACACGTAGAGCACGGCAAGATGACCGTAGCGATCATTCAGGCGATCGGAACTGCGCGGGACGATCAGCAAACCGATGATCCCGAAGATGTAGGGCACTGCCGACACGAACCCGGTGGTCAGGTCGCTGCCGCCAAACTGCTTGATCAAGGTCGGCAGCCACAGGCCCAGCCCATAAATGCTCAAGGTCACCGGCAGGTAGAACAGCGCCAGCAGCAACACGCGTTTGTCCTTCAGCGCATGCAGCGGGTTGCCGTGCCGGGTCTGTCCGTAGGCTTGCAGGTCTTTGGCCAGCTCGCCGGTGAGCCAGGCCTTCTCCGCCTGGTCCATCCATTTCACCTGTTGCGGCCCATCCGGCAGGTAGCGCAGCACCGGCCAGGTCAGCAGGATCGCCGGGGTGCCAATGACGATGAACAACCACTGCCAGCCGTGCAGGCCGAGTATCCCGTCCATGCCGAGCAAGCCGCCCGCCACGGGGCCGGTGATCATCATGGCGATGGGTTGGGACAGGATGAACAGCCCGAGGATCTTGCCGCGGTGCCTCACCGGGAACCATTGGGTGATGTAGTAGAGGACACCCGGGAAGAACCCGGCTTCGGCGGCGCCCAGCAGAAAGCGCATCACATAGAAACTGTGGGGGCCCTGGACGAATGCCATGCCGATGGTGATGGCGCCCCAGGTCACCATGATTCGTGCGAACCAGCGCCGCGCGCCGAAACGGTCGAGCATCAGGTTGCTGGGGATTTCCAGCAGGAAGTAGCCAATAAAGAACAGCCCTGCTCCCAGCCCATACGCCGCATCGCCGATGCCGACATCCGCGCCCATGTGCAATTTGGCGAAGCCCACGGCCGAGCGATCCACGTAGGCAATCAGGTACAGCAAGATCAGGAAGGGAATCAGTTTCAGCGTGATGCGACGTATCAGCCGCTGTTCCTGGCTCATGTGAGCGGTCTCCGATTGTTATTTTTATAGAGCGTTTCGGGTCGCCTCTCGCGGAAAACCGCCAGGGCCAGGCCTCGTTGAATCGGACTATATAGTAATACTATTTAATCAACAACACTTCCAAACACCCGAATTTACGCCTATGTTAAGCCGAGAATGGATCAATATAGTCTTACAATAAGAGAGTCAGCCATGTCCGAGAAAAAGCCCGTCCTGCGCTCCGCCAGCTGGTTTGGTACCGCCGATAAAAACGGCTTCATGTACCGCAGCTGGATGAAAAACCAGGGGATTGCCGATCATCAGTTCCACGGCAAACCGATCATCGGGATCTGCAATACCTGGTCGGAGCTGACGCCCTGCAACGCGCACTTCCGCCAGATTGCCGAGCATGTGAAACGCGGCGTGATCGAAGCCGGTGGCTTTCCAGTGGAATTTCCGGTGTTCTCCAACGGCGAATCGAACCTGCGCCCCACCGCGATGCTCACCCGTAACCTGGCCAGCATGGACGTGGAGGAAGCCATTCGCGGCAACCCCATCGACGGCGTGGTGCTGCTGACCGGCTGTGACAAGACCACCCCGGCGCTGCTGATGGGCGCCGCCAGTTGCGACGTGCCGGCGATCGTCGTCACCGGCGGGCCGATGCTCAACGGCAAGCACAAGGGCCAGGACATCGGCTCGGGCACCGTGGTGTGGCAGCTCAGCGAACAGGTCAAGGCGGGCACCATTACCCTCGACGATTTCCTCGCGGCCGAAGGCGGCATGTCCCGCTCGGCGGGCACCTGCAACACCATGGGCACCGCCTCGACCATGGCCTGCATGGCCGAAGCACTCGGCACTTCCCTGCCCCACAACGCGGCGATTCCGGCGGTGGATGCGCGGCGTTATGTACTGGCGCACATGTCCGGCATGCGTGCGGTGGAGATGGTGCGCGAAGACCTGAAGCTGTCGAAGATCCTGACCAAGGAGGCTTTCGAAAACGCGATTCGCGTGAACGCAGCCATCGGCGGCTCGACCAACGCGGTGATTCACCTGAAAGCCATCGCCGGGCGCATCGGCGTCGAGCTCGACCTGGACGACTGGACCCGCATGGGCCGTGGCATGCCGACCATCGTCGACCTGCAGCCGTCCGGGCGCTTCCTGATGGAGGAGTTCTACTACGCTGGCGGCCTGCCGGCGGTGCTGCGCCGCCTCGGTGAGGCCAACCTGATACCGCACCCGAATGCCTTGACCGTCAACGGCAAGTCCCTCGGCGAAAACACCCGGGAAGCGCCGATCTACGGCCAGGACGAAGTGATCCGCACCCTCGACAACCCGATCCGCGCCGACGGCGGCATTTGTGTGTTGCGGGGCAACCTCGCGCCACTGGGTGCAGTCCTCAAGCCTTCGGCTGCCAGTGCCGAACTGATGCAGCATCGCGGGCGTGCCGTGGTGTTCGAGAACTTCGACATGTACAAGGCACGGATCAACGACCCGGAACTGGACGTGGATGCCAACTCGATCCTGGTGATGAAAAACTGCGGGCCCAAGGGTTATCCGGGCATGGCGGAAGTCGGCAACATGGGCTTGCCGGCCAAACTGCTGGCCCAGGGCGTGACCGACATGGTGCGGATTTCCGATGCGCGCATGAGCGGCACGGCCTACGGCACCGTGGTGTTGCACGTGGCGCCGGAAGCGGCGGCCGGCGGCCCGTTGGCGACGGTCAAGGAAGGCGACTGGATCGAACTCGATTGCGCCAATGGCCGCCTGCACCTGGACATTCCGGACGCCGAACTGGCGGCCCGCATGGCCGACCTTGCGCCGCCCGAGCAGCTGATTGTCGGGGGTTACCGGCAGCTGTACATCGACCACGTATTACAGGCAGACCAGGGCTGCGACTTCGACTTCCTCGTGGGCTGCCGTGGCGCCGAAGTGCCGCGTCATTCCCACTAATTGGGACGGGAGCAATGCTATGATGCCGCGTATTTCGCCAGAGTAGCCTCCCTGTTATGGATCAGCAGCCGACCAAGCCGCGCAAGAGCATGCACGCCCAAATCGTTCAGGACTTGGGCATGCACATCGTTTCCGGGCGCTTCAAGCCGGAAGAACGGTTGCCCATGGAGGCCACCTTGTGCGAGGAGTACAAGGTCAGCCGCTCGGTATTGCGTGAGGCGACCCGGGTGCTCAGCGCCAAAGGCCTGGTGATTTCCAAGCCCAAGGTCGGCGCCGTGGTGCGCCCACGGGTGCAGTGGCACTTGCTGGACCCGGACGTGCTGACCTGGCTGATGCAGTCGACACCCCACAGCGAGTTTTTCAACACCCTGGCCGGTGTACGCCGGATCCTCGAGCCGGAAATCGCCGCGATGGCCGCGACCACCGCCACCGACGCCGACATCGCCACCATCGAAAAAGCCTACCTCGGCATGGAAACCGCCAATACCCACGAAACGTTGCTGCAGGCCGACCTGGACTTCCACCGGGCGATTGCCGATGCGACCCGCAACGACTTGCTGGCCTACATGTGCAACATGCTGTCGCTGCCACTTCGCGAGTCCATCAACATCACCAACCGCCGCCCCGACATCCAGGGCCTCAGCCTGCCCCGGCACAAGGCGATTCTCACGGCGATCAAGAACCGTGACGCCCTCGGCGCGCGGCATGCCTCCCTGGTGCAACTGGACGATACCCGGGTGGCGCTGGACACCGTGATGAACGTGCTGACGCCGCTGTAGCGCCAGGCAACCCACCATCAAGTCGAGGCCGCCCTTGGATTACTTCGCTGCGTTAACCGCCTTTGTCGAAGCCGCCGAGGGCAATAACTTCTCCCGTGCCGCCGACCGGCTTGGCATCAAGGCTTCCACGGTTTCACGCTACGTGAAGGACCTTGAACAGGACCTCGGCATCGCCTTGTTCAACCGCTCTACCCGTACGCTGCACCTGACCGAGGGTGGCCAGACGTTTCTGATGCACGCACGCCGGGTACTGGATGAACTCGAACAAGCCAAGGCCGCCACCTCCGCACTGAACGAACAGCCACGGGGCGTGCTCAAGCTCAACCTGCCGCCCGCCTTTGCCCGTCACCATATCCTTCCCACCTTGAATGCCTTCCTGGCCCGCTATCCGCAGATCAAGCTGGAACTGGTGCTGGACGACAGCCACGTCAACCTGATTCATTCCGGCGCGGACCTGGCGATCCGCATTGGCACCCTGGCGGATTCCACGTTGAAGGCACGCAAGATCTGCGATGAGCGCTACCGGCTGGTGGCCAGCCCGGCGTTTTGCCGGGAGTATCCGGCGCCGGTCAACCCTGCCGACCTGGCTGCCATGCCGGCGATTCTGGGGGCGGCTGACAGCGCATTTGCCAACGGGCGTGAGGTGTCACCGCTGGTGCATAAAGACAGCATCCGGATCAACGACCTGGACGCACAATTGATCGCCGCACAACAAGGGCTGGGATTTGCCTTGCTGCCCGACTGGCTGGTGGCCAAACCCATTGAAACCGGCGAGTTGCTGGTGTGGTTGCCTGAGTGGGATATCCGCATCGCAGGCCGTGAATCGGCGGTGTGGTTCGTCTATCCACCCAAGCGCATCGTGTCCTCCAAAGTGCGGTGCTTCATCGACTTTATCGTCGAGCAACTGGGCGAAACACCGCACTGGAAGCGTTTCAACTGAAGCGGATATCCAGCGACCGCAGATAGGTTTGCAGCCCCGCATCCTGGATCGGAATCAGGAAGGCTTCCGTGTCGGACTCATTGAAGTGGGCATGCCAGTAACCTGGCGGCGTCACGAACGCCAGGCCCGGCGACCAGTCGACCCGCACCGGGTTGCGGATCTGCCCATCGGCGTCCAGTTCGGTGCCCACCAGCGAATAGCAGCCCTTGGGGCAATCAATGATGAAATCCAGCGCAATCGACTGGTGTCGGTGGGGCTTCTGAATCGACCCCGGCGGCAGGATGCCGTACATCGCCCACAGCACATGGGTCACGGTGCGAGTCTGCGGGAAGTTGCGATTGCCCAGCAGGATGCTGATACGGCTACGGTCCTGTGCGCGGGGATCATCGGCCGCTTCGCGCAGTTTTGCGTTGGCCAGCTCCGCGGGATACAGCGTCGGCACGAAGCGATCGGCACTGCGGGTCACGCCCAGGTAACGCAACAGCGGCTCATCGTGGACGTAATACAGGCGCGCATCCTCTGATGCGCTGAACCGCGCTTGCTGCAGACCTGGCAGCGCAATGAAGCAGCCTTTGGTCCAGTCGATGCGGTGCGCGCCCTGAACCACACTGCCCTGCCCGGCGATGACATAAAACACCTGTGAGGTGGCGTTGGGGTGCAGTTCCAGCGTATCGCCGGCGTTCAGGCGAATGAAGTTCGCACACAGCCCCGGACCGGTGGCCGGACCTTCGCAACCCAAGGCATCGCTGAGGTCCAGCGGCACTACCCGAGAGGGCCCACTGTCGTAAAGCGAGGCCGGGAAGCTGTGATAGGGAATGCGCGTGATCAGGTTGGCGCTGATGGGATTGGCGGCCTTGCTGTATTCAAAGTATTCGGCATCGAGCAGGTGCTGCGGTTGGGTATCGGCCACGTCAGGCTTGAATTCGCTATTCATTATGATCACCTCAATCTACGACTGGATTTCGCATGCCCCGTGGGGCGCTGCGGCGGTGAAAGAACTATAGGCATTCAGCGGCGGTGGATTAATCCCTCATCTTGCACAGCAGTTGTGCGAAAGGGGGCAGGCACAAGCCTCTCTTGGTGTACTGATAGTTTGATTCAACCAACTATCAAAGTGCCACTTTATAAATAAGTTAAATATATATACATCAGCGCCCATAAAAAATCCGCCGCAGAGACTGCGGCGGCAAACCAAAGGATATTGTCGAAGCAGAGCGGCTAAGACAGGGTTAAAACTACAGCAGCGTGCGCATATGCACAGTGAATTTTAATTAATCGAGTTTAATCGGCAGTGCACCTGCGCACGCAACTATTGGCAATTAAACTATCCACGAAACAACAGGCTAGTTAAACAAACACGGTTGATCGTGGACTTTCGTTTTACCTTGCTGCTTCGCCGAAAAGGCCCGGGTTTGCCCCGGGCCTTTTTTTCGGGGACCATATCGGCCTTCTTTCTGACGTCACCCAAGGGAATCCCATGGCCAACCACGACCTCGCCTTCACCCCCGATCTCGACCCGGACTCCATCTCTTCCGACGTCATCGGCTTCAACGGCATTCTTGTCTCCACGCAAATCCCTACCCGCGCCGACGGCAGCCTGGAGCTTGGCGACATCACCCTGCAAAGCGAATGCACCCTGCAAGCCCTCAAGGTGGCCCTGGAACGTGCCGGCAGTTCGATTGACCGGGTCATGCACCTGACCATCTACCTGACCGACATGGCCGACCGCGCCGCGTTCAACGAAGTCTACAAGCGCTACTTCGCCAAGCCCTGGCCGGTGCGTGCGGCGGTTGGTGTTGCCGCCCTGGCCGTCGAAGGCATGCGGGTTGAAGTCACTGCGATGGCCGCCAAGGGCTGAGTCAAACGCTCTATATCAACCAACGATGATCAAATGTGGGAGCTGTCGAGCCCCAGCGAGGCTGCGATGGGATCGCCGCGGTGTCACTGATACACCGCGGTGTCTGCATCGCGGGCAAGCCCGGCTCCCACCGTTGAGTGCATTCCAATTTGGGAGCACACCTGGGGCTTGATAGATGTCGATAGCGCATTTCGCAGCTACAATGCCCGCCTCCGTGACAAGCCTGACTAAAAAAACTATGTCCTTGCCCAAGCATCACCTGGAATTGCTCAGCCCTGCCCGCGATGTTGCCATCGCCCGCGAGGCCATCCTGCATGGCGCCGACGCCGTGTACATCGGCGGCCCGAGTTTCGGCGCGCGCCATAACGCCTGCAACGACGTGAGCGATATCGCGCAGTTGGTGGAGTTCGCCCGGCGCTACCACGCGCGGGTGTTCACCACCATCAACACGATCCTGCACGACAACGAGCTGGAGCCGGCGCGCAAGCTGATCCACGAGCTTTACGATGCCGGCGTCGACGCGCTGATCGTCCAGGACCTGGGGGTGATGGAGCTGGATATCCCGCCCATCGAACTGCATGCCAGCACCCAGACCGACATCCGCACCCTGGGCCGGGCCAAGTTCCTCGACCAGGCCGGTTTTTCGCAGCTGGTGTTGGCCCGTGAGCTGAACCTGCAGGAAATCCGTGCGATTGCCGATGAAACCGATGCCGCCATCGAGTTCTTCATCCACGGTGCCTTGTGCGTGGCCTTCTCCGGCCAGTGCAACATCTCCCACGCCCAGAATGGCCGCAGCGCCAACCGTGGCGATTGCTCCCAGGCCTGCCGCCTGCCCTACACCCTCAAGGATGACCAAGGCCGTGTGGTTGCCTTTGAAAAGCACCTGTTGTCGATGAAAGACAACAACCAGAGCGCCAACCTGCGCGCCCTGGTGGATGCCGGCGTGCGTTCGTTCAAGATCGAAGGCCGCTACAAGGACATGGGCTATGTGAAGAACATCACCGCCTATTACCGCCAGCGCCTGGACGAGATTCTTGAAGACCGCCCGGACCTGGCCCGCGCTTCCAGCGGCCGCACCGCGCATTTCTTCCTGCCGGACCCGGAAAAGACCTTCCATCGTGGCAGCACCGACTACTTCGTCACCGACCGCAAGGTCGACATCGGCGCCTTCGACACCCCAACCTTTACCGGCCTGCCGGTGGGTGTGGTGGAAAAAGCCGGCAAGCGTGACTTGCAAGTGATCACCCATGAGCCGCTGTCCAACGGCGACGGCCTCAATGTGCTGATCAAGCGTGAAGTGGTAGGTTTCCGCGCCAACATCGCCGAGCCAAAAGGTGAGTTCGAAGAAGACGGCGAGAAGCGCTATCGCTACCGCGTCGAACCCAACGAGATGCCGGCCGGCTTGCACCAACTGCGCCCGAACCATCCGTTGAACCGCAACCTGGACCATAACTGGCAGCAGGCTTTGCTGAAGACTTCCGCCGAGCGCCGTATCGGCGTGTCGTGGGCGGCTCGCCTGCAGGAAGATCGCCTGGAACTGACCGTCACCAGCGAAGAAGGCATCAGCGCCAGCGTTGCCCTGCCCGGCCCGTTTGGCGTGGCCAACAAGCCGGAACAGGCCCTGGAAACCCTGCGCGACCTGCTGGGCCAACTGGGCACCACCCAGTACCACGCCACCGCGATCGAGCTGGATGCGCCGCACGCGTTCTTCATCCCGAATTCGCAGCTCAAGGCCCTGCGCCGTGAAGTGATCGAGGCGCTGACCGAGGCGCGTATCCAGGCTCATCCACGGGGCGGCCGCAAGGCGGAAACCACGCCGCCGCCGGTGTATCCGGAATCGCACCTGTCGTTCCTGGCCAACGTCTACAACCAGAAGGCTCGCGACTTCTATCACCGCCATGGTGTGCAACTGATCGACGCGGCGTACGAAGCCCACGAAGAAACCGGCGAAGTGCCGGTGATGATCACCAAGCACTGCCTGCGGTTCTCGTTCAACCTCTGCCCCAAACAGGCCAAGGGTGTGACGGGGGTGAAGACCAAGGTTGCGCCGATGCAGTTGATCCACGGCGACGAAGTACTGACGCTGAAGTTCGACTGCAAGCCTTGCGAGATGCACGTGATCGGCAAGATCAAGGGCCACATCCTCGGCCTGCCGCAACCCGGCAGCGTGGTGGGTTATATCAGCCCGGATGACCTGCTCAAGACCATCCCGCGCGGCGCACATTGAGTCGCCGGTGAGCGTCATGCTACGGCGTGACGTTCACCGCTGTTTTCGAGCGCCACCACCAACCCCGCTGCAACCCCGCCGCCGCGAGCAAAATCGCCGCCACGCCCAGCCATTGCAACCAGCCCAGGCGATGCCCAAAGGCAATCCAGTCGACGAAGATTGCTGCGATCGGGTAGACGAATGACAGCGCCCCGGTAATTGCCGTCGGCAGCTTCTGGATCGCGCCATACAGCAACACGTACATCAAGCCCGTATGCACCACGCCCAGGGTCAGCAATGCGGCCCAGGCATCCATCGACGCCGAAAGGCTGTGCCACTGCATCAGCGGTGCCAGCAGCAAGGCGCCCGTGGTCACCTGGATCAACGCCATCAGATGCGGTGGTACTTCCTTCAAGCGTTTGATGATCAGCGCCGCAATTGCGTACAGAAACGCTGCGCCCAGGGCCAATGCCACCCCCACCAGGTAGTCATCCCCAGTGTTTTGCTGACTGCCATGGGCGGTGACAATCGCCAGCATCCCGACGAAAGCCACGCTCAACCAGGCAAGTTTTTGCAAGGTGATTTTCTCCCCCAGGAACACCGCCGCCAGCATCACCAACATAAACGGCTGGACGTTATACACCGCCGTGCTGATGGAGATGGATGCCCTGGCGTAGGACTCGAACAGCAGCAACCAATTACCCACGATCGCCACGCCGCTGAGCATCGCCAGCCCGAGCTTGGTGTAGTCCAGCAAGTCCAGGCGCAGATAGCCGAGCAGCCAGCACACCACCAGCAACGTCAGCGCGCCGATCACGCAGCGCCAGAACACCACTTCCACCACCGGCACTCCCGACACCAGCACGAACCAGCCGATGGTGCCGGATATGAGCATGGCGGCGACCATTTCCCATGAACCGCGACGTATGGATTTGTCCATGATTGAGCTCCTCAAGTGAGGCTCAATTATGGCAATCTGGCCTGGAGCGACTCCATATTCTAAATAAGGCGAACCTTGAATTTCGCCTATTCTTATTAGGCAAACCTGAGCAATCGCTTTCGGAGCGACCATGATTGACAGCATTGACCAGCAACTGATCGCCGCGCTGATGGACGATTCGCGCCTGTCCCTCAAGGCCTTGGCGGGTATCACCGGCCTGTCCTCCCCCAGCGTCGGCGAGCGGCTGCGGCGCCTGGAAGAGCGTGGCGTGTTGAAGAACTACACCGTGGACATTGACCCCAAGCATTTTGGCTATCTGCTGCAAGCCATCGTGCGCATTCGCCCTTTGCCCGGGAAACTGCAGGAGGTGGAGCGCCAGATCCAGGCGATCCCCGAGTTCACCGAGTGCGACAAGGTGACCGGCGATGACTGCTTCATCGCACGCCTGCATGTGCGCACCATGGACCAACTCGACACACTGCTGGATAAGCTCAACGCTTACGCCGAAACCAACACCGCCATCGTCAAGAAAACCCCGGTAAAACGCCGATTGCCACCACTGAGTGATTCATGATTCTGAGTCACTGATGCAGTGACGGGATCGCTATTCTGTCAATCCAGGGCGGTGTTTATGCTTGATCCACACATTGGAACAACAGGCGTAAACACCATGTATGTCATCACCGGAATCACAGGCAAAGTCGGCGGCGCCCTCGCGCGCTTTCTCCTCAACGATCGTCAACCCGTGCGCGCAGTCATTCGCGATGCCGGCAAAGGCGCCGTATGGGCCGCCCTTGGTTGCGAGGTCGCCATCGCCAATATGGACGACGCTGCGGCCCTCACCGAAGCATTCAAGGGCGCCACCGGCGTGTTCATCCTGCCGCCTTCGGATTTCGACCCGGAGCCGGGTTTTCCCGAGGCGCGCAAGGTGATTGCCGCCGTCGCTCAGGCCATTGAAGCTGCGGCCCCGCAGAAAGTTGTTTGCCTGTCGACCATCGGCGCCCAGGCCGAGCACCTGAATCTGCTGACCCAACGCACCTTGATGGAACAGGCGCTGAGCGCGTTGAACGTGCCGGTGACCTTCCTGCGCCCGGGCTGGTTCATGGAAAACGCCGCCTACGACGTAGCCACCGCCCGCGAACACGGAGTGATCCACAGCTTCCTGCAACCGCTGGATAAGACCGTACCGATGATCGCCACCGCCGACGTCGGCCGCCTCGCTGCGCAATTGTTGCAGCAACACTGGAGCGGGCGTCGGGTAGTTGAGCTGGAAGGCCAATGGGTCAGCCCGAACGACATCGCTCGCACGTTGACCGAAGTGCTTGGTCGTGGTGTGACAGCACAGGTGGTGCCTCGCGATGCATGGGAGCCGATGTTTCGTGAGCAAGGCGCGCAGAATCCAATGCCGCGGATGCGCATGATTGATGGGTTTAACGAAGGTTGGATCTGCTTTGAGCAGGCGGACGTGGTTAAGGGTGAGACCACATTGCTCAAGGTGCTGCGGGAGTTGGCTGCAAAAACCTGATGCCATGGCCTGCAAGCCAGCTCAGTGATTGGGTACATATCCGTTATTTGGGTAACGGCGGCGTATGGTTTCGCTCTTACAGCGAGTCACTTTGCAAAAGCGGCAAAGTCCACCAAACGGCATTGCTCCGCGGGCCGCCGCTCCGCAATACCTGCGTTCGGCCTCGGGCTTATTGGGGCAGTCAGATCAAAATCAAATGCAAGAGCACAGCGGCCTCCCGGCGGGCTTGAGTGTTAAAAGCAAAGACCAGAGCGAAA
>NZ_JACAPM010000062.1:0-41134 GCF_013385695.1 Pseudomonas sp. D8002 | reverse complement strand
ACCTAAATAACGGATATGTACTCAACCCCAACCCCTAGCGAAACCGCGCGATCACCGCCTCCACCACCGGGTTCGGCCGCTGGGTATTCCAGGCGACGGCCGTGGTCACCACATTGAGCTTCTGGCTCAACGCCCGAAACACCACATTGGCCGGCGCCAGCTTCTTCAACGACGCCGGCACTAACGCAATACCCTGCCCATAGCTGACAAACGCGATCTGCGAAGCCATCGACCGCACTTCATGCAGCACCCGAGGCGAAAACCCGCTGGCACGACAGGTAGCGATCAAATTGTCGAAATACACCGGACTGACGTTGCGCGAAAACATCACCAACGGCTCATTCGCCAGGCTCGACAAACTGATCCGCGTACGACTCGCCAACGGATGATCCACCGGAAGCGCCACCACCAGCCGGTCCTCCGTCAGCGGCAATGACTGCACCGAAGCCCCAAGGTCACCATCCAGCCGGGCAAACGCCAGGTCGATATCCCCGGCCTCCAGCGCCGGCAACGCCTCGACGCTGTCGATTTCCCGCACCGACACCGTGAGCTGCGGGTAATCAAGCTTCAGTTGCTCGATCAACCCCGGCAGCACATCAAACATCGCCGTGGAGATCGCGCCGATGGTCAACATCCCCGACTGCCCCGCCACCGCTTCTTCCACGGCGAGTTCCAGGCGCTCCAGCTGCTCGGCGAACTTGCGCACCGCCGGCAGGATCGCCGCGCCCACCGGAGTCAGCTTGGCCCCCCGTCGGGAGCGGTCGAACAGCTTGACCTTGAGCGCCTGCTCCAGCACCTGGATCTGCTCGCTCAGCGGTGGCTGGGACATGCCAAGGCGCTTGGCCGCACGGCCAAAGTTCTGCTCTTCAGCCACGGCCAGGAACAACCAGAGGTGACGAATCAGGCGAAAGTTGATCATGGTCTTATCCATAGGTTAAGCGTATGCAAGGCTTCTGTACTTCGTAATATACCTATCATAGCCACTGACTGACACTGGCCGCCTCCGTCACCCGAGGCTTGCCCATGACCCCTGACCGTTTGCTCGACCGCCTGGCCGCCCTGGACACCAACACCGTGTCCGACGCCCTCGACTTCCTCGGCCTGCCAGGCGCCACCGTGGGCCTGCGCCCGTTGTGGAACTGCCCGAAGATCGTTGGACGCGCCAGTACCGTGCTGCTCGGCCCCAAGTCCGACATAGCCCCCACCGTGCACTTGATCACGCCGGTGATCGAACAGGTTGAAACCCGCGACCGGGTGCTGGTGATTGCCGGCGGTATCGAGGGCATTTCCTGCTGGGGCGACATCATCGCCAACGCCGCAGCGCGCAAACACATACGCGGCACGGTAATTGATGGTTTCAGCCGCGATATCGACGGCAGCGAGGCCATCGGCTATCCGGTGTACGGACGCGGCGTGACCATGATCAGCGCGCGCAACCGCGTGGTGCAGCTCGACGCCGGCGTGACCCTCAGCGTTGCTGGCGTGAGCGTCAGCGAAGACGACTACGTGATCGCCGATACCTGCGGCACGGTGTTCGTGGCCCAGGCGGTGATCGAAAAGGTCCTGGACCTGGGCGAGCGCATTGCCCGCCGCCAGGACGGCATGGTGCAGGCCGTGCGCAGCGGGCGCTCGGTGGTCGAGGTGATGCACGACGCACAGTTTGAGGCGATTAGCCGATGAGCACCGATATCCAGCGGCTGAACCAGCGCCTGGCCAGCGCACAACCGTCTGCCACCTATCGCATCATGGACCGCGTCGCCGAACGCCGGGCGCAAGGCGCGCAGATTATCTCGCTGTGCGCCGGCGAACCGGATTTCGACACCCCGGCGCATATCCGCGAAGCCGCGATCCAGGCCATTGAAACCGGGCATACCCGCTACACCCAGGTGGCCGGTGCGCGGGCCCTGCGGGAGGCGGTGGCGGCGAAGTTCCGGCGCGAAAACGGCCTGGACGTGTCCTGGCAGGACACGCTCGTGTGCAACGGCGGCAAGCAGGTGATCTACAACGCCCTGGCAGCCACCCTCAATGAAGGCGACGAGGTGATCGTGCCCGCGCCGTACTGGGTCAGTTACCCGGAGATGGTGCAACTGTGCGGCGGCGAAGTGCGCATCGTCACCTGTGATGCCGACAGCGGTTTCAAGCTGACACCCGAGGCCCTGGCCGCTGCAATGACCCCGCAGACGCGCTGGCTGATCCTCAACTCACCGTCCAACCCCACCGGTGCGGTGTACAGCCAAGACGACTTGCGGGCACTCGCCGAGGTGCTGCTGGCCCACCCGCAGGTGCTGATCCTGGCCGATGACATTTACGAGCACCTGATCTTCGACGGCCAGGCCTTTCATACCCTGGCCCAGGTTGAGCCGCGTTTGGCACCACGCACATTGACCATGAACGGCGTGTCCAAGGCCTACGCCATGACCGGCTGGCGCATCGGTTTCGCCACCGGCCCACGCTGGCTGCTGGAGGCCATGGAAAAACTCCAGGGCCAGCAGACCTCCGGCGCCTGTTCGATCTCGCAACAGGCGGCCCTCGCTGCACTGGAAGGCCCCAGGGATTTCATCCGCGACAGCCGCCGGGTGTTCCAGGCGCGCCGGGACTTGATGGTCCAGTTACTGAACGACACGCCAGGCCTGACGTGCATCAGCCCCGCCGGCGCGTTCTACGCGTTCGCCTCATGCGCCGCGCTGATCGGGCGCACCTCGGCGGGCGGGCGGCTGCTGCGCAGCGATGAAGACGTGGCCCTGGCGCTGCTGGATGAGGCCAATGTAGCCGTGGTGCATGGCAGCGCCTTTGGCCTGGCGCCATACATCCGTATCGCCTATGCCCTGGATGACAAGTCGTTGCGCCAGGCGTGCGAGGCAATCCGCGGCTTCTGCAGCAGCTTGCTGGCAGAAGAATAAAAGTGATGAGTTCACATAGATAAATATCGCTAATGGTGGCGTGCGCCCCTTCTTAAGATTAAGGCCGAACAGGACAACACTCACAACAACAAGGTCCGCCCCCATGTCTATGCCTGAAGTCATAAAACCCGCTGTGCGCAGCCAATACCGCTGGGTGGTAGCGGCGCTGATTTTCCTGATCTACACCGTGGCCGCCGCCGACCGGGCCAACCTCGGCGTGGCGCTGCCGTTCATTCGCCAGGAATTTGCAATGAGCAACGCCCAGGCCGGTGGCCTGGTCAGCCTGTTCCTGCTGGCTTACGCCCTGGCACAACTGCCGTCGGGCTTTGCCTTCGGGCGCTTTGGCGTCAGCCGGATCCTGCCGGGGGCCATGGTGCTGACCTCCCTGTTGACCGGGCTGGTGGGCACCGCCAGCTCACTGCTGGCGCTGAAACTCTATCGCCTGGGCCTGGGTATCGCCGAAGGCCCGCTGCCCATCAGCATGACCACCACCATCAATAACTGGTTTCCGGCACGGGAAAAAGGCACCGCGTCGGGGATCTTTCTGTCGGCCGTGAAGTTCGGACCGGTGATCGTGCCGCCGCTGTGTGCCGTGATCATTTCGGTATGGGGCTGGCGCGAAATTTTCTACTTCTTTGCGATCCCGGGCATCGTGCTGGCGGTGGTCTGGTACTTCCTGGTCACCGACCATCCGTCCCGCAGCCGCTTCGTCAACCAGGCCGAACTTCAATACATCGTCGAAGACACCGCAATCGCCCAGACCGTCCGTGTGCACAAGACGCCGGCGTGGGTGAAAAAGCTCGACCGGGTGATCCGCACCCGCGATGAAAAGCCCCTGGAAACCAGCCGTCAGGTTTTCACCTCATGGAATATCTGGGGGTGCGCCACCAGCTACTGCTTCCAGCTCGGTGTCTCCAGCGTGCTGCTGGCGTGGATTCCCACCTACCTGATGACCGTCAAGCAGTTCTCGATCATGAACATGGGCCTGGTCTCGGCAGCGCCCTGGGTGGGCGCGGTGCTGGGCAACCTGCTGGGCGGTTTCTGCTCGGACCGCCTGATGGGCGGGCGCCGCAAGCCGGGCATGTTGCTGTCAGCCGTCGGCACCTCGTTGATGATGTACCTGCTGATCAATTCACCGGCCGAGCCCCTGCCCTACGGCTTGCTGCTGATGCTGACCGGCGTGGTGCTGAGCCTCGGCTTCTCGTCCTACATGGTCTACCCGATGGGCCTGACCACCAAGAAGACCTTCCCGATCTCCAACGCCATCGTGAACATGATCGGCCAGTTGGGCGCCGCCGCCACGCCCTTCATCACCGGCCTGCTGCTGGACAACTACGGCTGGAACTACGTATTTGCCTGGCTGGCGATCGGCTCGTTCATCAGCTTCATCATTTTGCTGACCATTGCCGAGCCCCGCCCGGCCTCCAGCCACCCGACCTGATTTGTCACCACCACGAGGAGTTATCCATGTCACCCCAAGACCAAGAATTGGTTGCCCTGTTTGCCGGCCTGGACACCCCGGGCGTGTCCGACGCCCTGGACAAACTCGGCCTGCCCGGCCAATGCCTGGGAATCATGCCCCTGGACAACTATCGCCAGGTGGTGGTCGGCCCGGCCTTCACCGTGCGCTACGTCAGCGCCAGCACCCCGCCGGGCACCGTAGGCGACTTTATCGATGACGTGGCCGAAGGCGATGTGGTGGTGATCGACAACGACGGACGCACCGACTGCACGGTGTGGGGCGACATCATGACCCAGTACGCCGGCAGCCAGCGGATCGCCGCGACGGTGATCGATGGCGTGTGCCGCGACGTGAGCAAGGCCCTGGGCGACGGCTACCCGCTGTTCACCAAGGGCCGGTTCATGCGCACGGGCAAGGACCGGGTTGAAGTGGAAGCGGTAAACCAGCCGGTGTCCATCGGCCAGGCCCGGGTGTGCGCCCGGGACATCGTGGTCGCCGATGCCAATGGCGTGGTGATCGTGCCGCGCGAGCGGGCCCATGAAGTGGCAGCCTGTGCACGCTCGATTGAAGCGGTGGAAGCGCGTATCCGGGCGCTGCTCGATGAAGGCAAATCCCTGCGTGAAGCCCGCGCAGCGCTGGGTTATCACACCCTGCAACGCAAGGGCTGAAAGGTCCTTCAGTTCGCCGGTCGCAACAGCTGCATCTGCTGGCGATAGTCATCCGTCACCTGCCGCGCCTGACCGCTGCTGGTGATCACCCTCGGCGTGATCAGCACGATCAACTCGGTGCGATCCCTGGACTTGCTGGTGTTGCCAAACAACCAGCGCAGCCCTGGGATTTTCCCCAGGTACGGCACCGCACTGACGCTCTCGGCGTTGTCCTGCTTGATCAGCCCGCCGAGCAACACGGTCTGGCCGCTTTGCACCGCCACCTGGGTGGACACCGAACGTGTGGAGATGCGCGGGTTGTTGGGCGTGTCACTGCTGTTGGTGGTTTGGTTCTCGGCGTCGCTGACCTGTTGCTGGATGTCCATGTACACCAGGCCGCCCGGGTTGATGCGCGGCACCACGTCGAGGATCACCCCGGTCTGCACGTATTCGACGCTGCTCAAGGTGCTGTCGGCGTTGCCGGTGTTGACCGTGGTCTGGCTGATGGGGATGTTGTCACCCACCTGGATCTGCGCCGGCTGGTTGTTCATCACCACCAGCGATGGCGCCGACAGCACCTGGGTGCGGCCGTTGGTTTCCAGGGCGTGCAAGGCCACTTGCAGGTTGGAGCTGACGAAGGAATAGAACAGCGAATCCGCGCCCAATCCCGCACCGCCGCCACCCAGGGCGCCCTGGCTGCCAGGGGTATTGGCTACCGTGGTGCTGGTGGAGTTGCCCGCCAGGCGGCCCAGGTACCATTGCACCCCTAGGTCCAGTTCGCCGGTGAGTTTGACTTCGAGGATGCGCGTCTCGATCTGCACTTGCAGCGGCGGGTTGTCGAGGCGCTTGATCGCCGATTCGATCTCCTTCCACTGCACCGGGCGAGTGCGTACTAGCAACTGGTTACTGCTCTTTTGCGCGGTGATCCGGGTGCCGGCGTCGAGGCTTTTGGCAGCGCCCGGCTCTGCATTTTCACCGTCTTCGCTGGCGGCCGGGGCCTGGTCCTCATCGTCACTGACGGGCGGGCTATTGCTGCTGTTGTTCAAGCCACCCGAGGTGCCGCCGCTGGTATTGAGTGACGACAAGGTCGCCGTGCGCAGCCCCGGCGCCACCTTGGCCGGCGCATCGTCCTTGATCGCGCCGGTGCCGTAGATCTGCCGCAGGTATTTGGCGAGGTCCGTGGCCTTCATGTTGCGCACGTCGTAGACGTACATCTGCGGCTCGTTGCCGCCACCTTCGTCGATGGTGTGAATCCAGTCGCCAACTTCACTGAGGTACTGCGGCTGGGACGAGATCGCCACCACCGAATTGGTCCGCTCGATGGGCAGGAAGCGCACCATGCCCGCCAGGGGCATGCCGCTGTCGGGGCCAAACATTTTTTGCAGCTCGGGCATCAACTCGGCCACCGAGGCCCGTTGCAAACCGAACACCCCCACCGACATCCCCTTGAGCCAATCGACGTCGAAGGTGTCGATGGTGTCCTGATAGTTAGCCAACTCATCCGGCGTACCGGCCAGGCTCAACACATTGCGTGCCGGGTCCACCAGCAGGAATGCGTTTTCCCGGGCGAACGGCTTGAGCAGTTTCTGCATTTCCGTGGCCGAGATATAGCGCAGCGGAAACAGCCGTGCGGAGAGTCCGCTGGAGGGTCGCGACACGCTCATTTCCGGCACCAGCTTGCCCGCCACCGCCTGGTTGGCGGGCAGAATCACGTAGCGCTGGCCCTGGCGGATCATCGCGTTATCGGTCCAGGACAACAGGGTTTCGAGGATCGACAGCGCCTGTTTCTTGTTCACCGGCTTTGAGGTGGAGAAGCTTACGTTGCCTTTCACACCCTGGGCGATGCTGTAGTTCTCGTGCAGCAGGTCGCCCATGACGCTGTTGATCACCGCCTCAATCGGCTGGTCGGCGAAGTTGAACACGATGTCTCCGCTGGCTTCATCCTTGACCGCCGGCGCCGCTGCGGACTGGCGCACGAACTGCTGGTTACCGCGAATCAACTGGCGCTGGGGCGGCGTAGGCACCTGGGGTTGGCGGCTGTCGGCCGCAGGCGACTCGCTGGCCGGGTCCACGGGCGGCCGTTGCGAACCGGTGCCCTGCATCGCCTCGTGAAGCAAGGCATCGTCCGGGTCGAGGTGATCGGGGAATGACCCACAGCCG
Organism: Pseudomonas sp. D8002; assembly: GCF_013385695.1. Taxonomy (NCBI): domain Bacteria; kingdom Pseudomonadati; phylum Pseudomonadota; class Gammaproteobacteria; order Pseudomonadales; family Pseudomonadaceae; genus Pseudomonas; species Pseudomonas sp. D8002. The sequence continues at coordinate 33,965 of NZ_JACAPM010000062.1, read as the reverse complement.
CCCAGGGCGACGGCGGTGGCCAGGCAAAACACGCTGGTGCGCAAGGCGCTAGGGGAAGTATCGATCAAGGGGCGGGCTCGTGAGGAAGGGAAATCGGTGGTGTGGTGGACGGCGGCGGCAAACGCGGAACGCTGAGGCTCAGGGTTTGCGTGCGGCCATCCAGCACAAAACGGGCGTGCAGCGGTGTCAGGTGTTCCAGGCGCCAGCCGTTGGGCAGAGTCTGGCCTTGGTGGACCTTGAGCGGCGAGCCCTCGTCACGCTTGAGCAGCGCGACGCGCAGGTCGCCGTCGAGCAGCACGCCGGTCAGCTTCAGGCTCGACAGGCTGGAAATCTCGGCCTGGCCAACGGCGGCATCGGGGCTGCGGTCGGGGCTGAACAGCGGCGCCTGCCAGGTGCCGGCGAGGCTTTCCAGGGTCGCACTCGGGGCCACGTGAACCTTCGCCGAAGCATTGGCGCGCACGGCGGAGGCAGGCTCGTCCAGCCACTGCGGCGCGTCGCCGATGCTGCTCAAGATGCCCACCATCAGCAGGCCCAGCAGCCCGGCCACACCGAGCAACACCCACTCGAGGGGGCGCAATGAATTGATCATCGGCGGGCCTGCGTGGCGGCTGCCGGTTGCAGATAACCGCGCACCAACAGGTGCACCACCAGCTTTCCGGCACCGCCGCTGGCGGGGGCATTCGGCCCGCGACGGACGCTCATTTCATCCACGAACAGGAACGGTCGCTGGTACTCCAGCTCATGCAGGATCGCAGTCAGGGGTTCGATGGCGCAGTTGAGGGTCAGGCTGACTTTGACCTGGCGATAGGGCTCGGTGTCGTCCTGCTCCGGGGTGATGGGCATGCGCTGGGTCAGGCTGCAGCCGCCGCCGAGGCCGGCGCGGCTGTTGATCAGGTCGGCGATGCGCTGCATCAGGTCCGCCGCCACGGCGCTGGGGTCATCCCCCGGCAACAGGCTGGTGCTGCTGGCCGGGTCCTGGCGGGCTTGCTCCAATTGCTCACGCAAGGCGGCGCCCTGGTGCAGCAGGCCCGCATAGCGTTGCTGTTGTTCGCGCAGCTGTTCGGCCTGCTCGCCCATGGCACGCAATGGCCCGGCGAACCAGCTGTCGATCAGCAGCCAGTAACCGCCGCCCAGCACCAGCGCCAGAACCAGCAAGGCGGCGCCGCGACGCTCACGGGGTGTCAGTGGTCGGCGCATCGGCGGCCTCCTGGTGCAAGTGGGCGCGCAGGGAAAACTGATCCTTGCCGGTTTGCGCATCGGGTTGGATCACCCCTTCGAACTGGGGGTTTTCCAGGCTGTGGCACGCCTTGATCCGAGTGATCAGGGCACTCGCCTTGGCGCTTTGCCCGGAGAAGGACACGTCGGCGCCGTTGTTGACGTCCAACTGGTCGATCCAGGTATCGGCGGGCAGGCAGGCGGTCAGCTCGTTGAGCAACGCCGCCAACGGCGGTTGTGCCGACTTGCGGCGAATCAGGTACTGCGCGGCGCCACGGGTATTGAGCAGTTGCTGGCGCAGGCTCTGGACCTCGGCGACCTGGGCTTTCTGTTGTTGCACCTGCGCCTGCATGACGTCGAGCACCCGCTGGCGGTCGTTGAGCCACAGCAGCATCGCGGCAATCAGCAAGGCGCCGCACAGCCAGGGCAGGCTGCGTTGCAAGCCCTTCCCGGCCGGCCGCTGGCGTGGGCGCAACGGCGCCGGCAGCAGGTCGATGCCCATTGGCCCGTCCACATCCACCGCATGGGGCTGCAAGCCGAGGGCAGCGCAGTCCAACAGGATTTGATCCAGGCGCTCCCGCAGGATGGCCACCAGGGTCACCTGCAAATGCGTGGCGGTGCGCCGTTCCTGACGGGCCACGAAGTACAACTGTTCAGCTTCGAACGGGGTAAAGCGGTCCAGTTCATAACCCACCACCGTCGACAGGTTGCGCGCGGCCGCCAAAGGCAGTTGCAGGGTTTGCAGCAACACCGCCGAGGGCGCGAGCACCAGCACCTGGCGCACCTCGTCGGCAGGTTTTGCCACCGGCCCGGTCAACGGCCAGTGGTAGCGGTGCTCGGGGATGTCACGGACCGACAGCCACGCCGGCAGGCAGCCACGCAGCTCCTTGAGCCACAGGCGCCAGCCCACTTGCAGCAAGCTGCCGCGCCAGCGCCGGGTGAGCGGTTCGGCCAGCTGTTGAAGGCGCGCCACTGGCGCCGAAAGGTATGGATTCATTCTTGCCAACGCAGCACCCGATAAGGTTGTGCGCTTCCCTCCGATGGGCTCAATAAAACCGTGGTTCGTAACCGGGCGTGGTAACCGCCGGGGCGTTGTGCGCGGCTGTCGATCACCAGCACGTCACCGGGGTCGGCCCCTACTGCGCTCTGCCGGGGCAGGTTCAGCGCCTGGCGCATCAAGGGGCTGGCGAAGGCGGGATCGGGCCGGTCGAGGCCACTCCACAAACTGATTTCCGGGGCCAGCCGGCTGTACAGCGCCTGGGTCATGCCGGGCAATTGCCGCACTTCCTCCACCACGCGGAACGGCGCCAGGCCTGCGTTGCGCCGCATTTCCAGGTCCCTGGCGAGCCGGCCGGCCTGGGCCTGGGTGGCGCCGCAGGCCAGGGCCAGGCGGGCAAAGTCAGCGGCCTCGGCGCTGTTCAAATACAGCTTGCCGCGCTCGCTGTGCAGGCTCACGTGAAGCTGTGCGTCATCAAATACCAGGGGCATTTCACGGCCGTCGGCGATCCATTGCTTGCGTTGCAGCGGGTCGGCCAAGGCCTGCATGGCCAACGCCACACCCGCCTCCGCCGCCAGCAACGCCTGGGTATGCTGGCGATGCCACAGGGCCTGGCGACTTTCCAGTTGTACCCACCCGGCCAGGCCGCCCAGCAGCAGGCTGAGCAACGCCAGTACCCACAGCACCAGCAGCAATGCAACGCCGCGCTGACGCTTCATTCGCCTGATGCTCCGCTAGAGAGGTTCAGCCGCAGGGCAACCACTTGGGTGACCCACGGCACCGGTCCGTTGACTTGTGCTGCAATGCGTACCGCATAAGGCAGGCGTTTGGTCCACGGCCAGTCACTGATCCAGCCGGTGGCCTGGCCCTTGGGCGACAGGCCGCGATAGCTGAATTGCAGATCGTCGACGTTCTTCAGCAACACCTGCGGCTCGCTGCGGATGGCCGGCACGCTCACTTGGGCATTGGACTCAAACCGTGCGAACGCCACCTGCAACTCGCGCTCGGTCAACTGCAAGGTGAAACGCTGGATACCGCCGCCGAGCACGCCCGGCAAGGTCGCGACGAATTGCAGGCGCTGGGGAGCGCCGACAAAAAAACCGTTGGTCTGGCTGTCGTCCTCGGTCACGTCGAGGGGCAATGCTTCGCTGATGGAGGTGCGCAGGAACTGTTGCGCGGCGCGACTTTCATCCAGGCTGACGGTGTAGCGCTGCGCCTTGAGTACTGCACGGTTGGCTCCCAGGAGCGCGCCGCCCACCAGGGCCAACAACACGCCCAGCAGGCTGAGCACGATCATGATTTCGAGCAACGTGAAGCCCCGCTGCTGCTTCACTGGAGGCTCCCGTCGCGGCTGGCGCGCAGTTTCAAGGTACTGAAATTTGCGCGGCGCGGACCTTCGCTGACGCTGAGATCAAGGCGAAACAAATGTGGCTGACCGATGCGGGTGGGCTGCTGGGCGACGCGCAGTTGCCAGGCAATGCCGTCCAGCTCGCCCTCGCGCACGCCACTGGCCAGGGGCCCCGACGCCTCCTGATCCATCACGCTCAAGGCGGTATGGGTCAGGCGGTCGCTGTGGGCCACCTGCAACAACGAGCGCGCGCTTTGGCCGAACGCGACCAGCAACACCGTGCTGCAGATCGCCATGAGGGTCAGCGCTGCGAGCATTTCCAGCAAGGTGAAACCCGACTGACGCTTCATGGCAATGCCCTGGACTGCACGCTGCCGGTCAGCCAGCCGACGTCGATGCGCCAGCGTCGCGTGCCATTGGCCAATAACAGGTTGCCGCCGGTAGAGCTGCCGTCGGGGTAAAACTCCACCGCAGCGCCTGCGTGTTCGGCGGTGTGCAGGGTCACTTGCAGATCGGCCGGCCAGTGCTTGATGGGTTGCCCCGGCGCCTGAAAGCTCAGCCGGGCCAAGTCGAAGACGGTCTTGGCCGACCTGCCGCTGACAATCGCCCGTGCCCGTGTGCTGCGCAGGGCATCCACCATCTGCCCGACCACCTGGCGCTCTTTCGCTACCCGCAGGCCTTGTTGCAGGCCAAATCCCACCAACCCGGCCGCGATGCTGATCAACACGATCACCACCAGCATCTCCAGCAGGGTAAAGCCGCGTTGGAGGGCCGGCATTATTCCCAGCTGCCCAGGTCGGCGCTGTAGCCTTCGCCGCCGGGCTGGCCGTCCTGACCGTAGAAGATCAGGTCGAAGGCGCCATGTTCACCGGGGAAGCGATAGCCGAAGGCATGGCCGAACGGGTCCTTGAGGTCTGAGGGCTTGGCGTACGGCCCGGCCCAGCCGGCGGTGTTGCCGGGCTTGTCGACCAATTGCTGGAGGGTCTTGGGTGGCGAGCCGACATCCAGGCCGTAGCTCTCGATCTTCATGCTCAGGCTGGCCAGTTGCGCCTTGCCCGCGCCGTATTTGCCCTTGTCGACGTTGCCGCCCACCTGGCGCACCACGATGGTCGCGACGATGCCCAGCAACACGATCACCGCGAGCATTTCCAGCAAGGTGAAACCGCCTTGGCGGCGGGCGGGTTTGAAACGGGTATGGCGCATCGGCTTGCTTCCTTGGGTCTTCATATATTGCTGGTGAGGCTCATCAGCGGCAGCATGATCGCGAGCATGATCACCGCCACCAGCACCGCCATGACCACGGTCAGGGACGGCACCAGGGCGGCGAGCAGGCGGTCGATGCCGCGCTTGGCTTCGACGTCGAACACGTCGGCGACCTTGAGCAGCATGCTGTCCAGTTCACCGGCCTGTTCGCCGACTTCAATCATTTGCAGGGCCAGGTCCGGCAGCAGCGGTTGGCTGCCAAATGCACTGGCCAGGGTGCCGCCGCCTTTCACCGACTCGGCGGCCTGGGCCACTTGTGCCTGCAAGGCACGGTTGGTGCAGACCTGGCGCGCGATCACCAGCGCTTGCAGCAGCGCCACGCCGTTGCTCAGCAAGGTGCCGAGGGTGCGTGCCAGGCGTGCGGCTTCGACCCGCTGCAACAGCGGGCCGATAACGCGGATACCCAGCACGCGCCGGTCGTACTGCTCGCGGTGTCGTGGGTTGCGCAGGCGTGCCGCCAGGGCCCAGACCGTCACGATCAACCCGGCAAAAACCGCCAGGCCATAGGCGCCGAGGAACTGCCCAAGGCCCAGGATCACTTCGGTGATCAACGGAATCGGCACGCCCAGATCCTTGAAGATCGGCACGAACTGCGGCACCACGTAAGCCAGCAACAGCGCCAGGGAACCGAGCACGCCCACCACCAGGAAGGCGGGATAGATCAGCGCGTTGATCACCTCGCCTCTCAATAACTGGCTGCGTTCCAGGTAGTCACTGAGTTGGCGCAGGGTGTTCTCCAGCGCACCGCCCGCCTCACCGGCACGCACCATGCTCAGGTACAGCGGCGAAAACTGGCTGCCCTCCTCTTCCAGCGCTGCCGACAATGGCTTGCCGGCCTTGACGTGCTCGCGGATACGCTCGATCAGCGCCCGGGTCTGCGGCTGGCCGGGCTGCTTGAGCAGGATGCCCAGCGAGCGCTCCAGCGGTTGGCCCGCGCCCAGCAGGGTGGCCAGTTGCTGGGTAAAACTGACCAGCGCCGCGCCATTCAACTGGCCGCGCCCGAAGGCATTGCGCAGCCCTTGGGCACCGGCGGCATCGATGTGCAACAGCAGCAGGCCACGCTTGTGCAGCGCAGCGACGGCGGCGGCCTGGTCCTTCGCTTCGAGGGTGCCGTTCTGCGCGACGCCCTGGCTGTCCAGGGCGCGGTATTTGAACAGGCTCACGCGCCCTCTCCACGGGTGACGCGCAACACTTCTTCAAGGGACGTGACACCGGCCACCGCCTGGCGCAGGCCTTCTTCATGCAGGGTGCGCAAGCCACCACGGCGGGCGGCCTGTTCGAGGGTCGCGGCGTCGGCCTGGCGCATCAACAAGCTGCGCAGTTCGTCATTCATCACCAGCAATTCGGTGATTGCACTGCGGCCGTGGTAACCGCCGCCGGCGGCGTTGGCGCGAGGCCGGTAAAGCAGGATCGGGCGCTGCTCGGTGAAGCGGTCGAGGCCGTGTTCCTCGATCAGCTCCGGCGGGGCTTCGAACGCCTCGCGGGTCGCCGGGTCGAGGCGGCGCACCAGGCGCTGCGCGAGGATGCCATTGACGGTCGAGGCGATCAGGTAGCTCTCCACCCCCATGTCCAGCAGGCGCGTGATACTTGCTGCGGCACTGTTGGTGTGCAGGGTCGAGAGCACCAGGTGGCCGGTCAGGGAAGACTGGATGGCGATGCGGCAGGTTTCGAGGTCGCGGATTTCACCGATCATGATCACGTCCGGGTCCTGGCGCACGATGGAGCGCAGCGCCCCGGCGAAATCCAGCCCAATGGCCGGCTTGACCTGGATCTGGTTGATGCCTTCCAGCTGGTATTCCACCGGGTCTTCGACAGTGATGATCTTGCGCTCGGCGGTATTGAGCCGCGACAACGCGGTATAGAGCGTGGTGGTTTTACCCGAGCCGGTGGGCCCGGTGACCAGCAGGATGCCGTGGGGCCGCTCGAGCACTTCAAGGAAGGTTGCCAGGCGCTGGCCGTCAAAGCCCAGGCTCTGGAAATCGAACTGCACGGTCTGGCGGTCCAGCAGGCGCATCACCACCGACTCGCCAAAACTGGTGGGCACCGTGGATACCCGCAGGTCCAGTTCCTTGCCCTGGATGCGCAACATGATCCGGCCGTCCTGCGGCAGGCGGCGCTCGGCGATGTCGAGGCGCGCCATGATCTTGACCCGGGAAATCACCGCCGCCGAGGAACTCGCCGGCGGCGCTTCGGCTTCATGCAGCACACCGTCGATGCGGTAGCGCACCTTGAGCTGGTTTTCGAAGGGTTCGATATGGATGTCCGAGGCGCGGTGCTCCACGGCCCGTTGCAGGATCAGGTTGACCAGGCGAATCACCGGGGCTTCGGAGGCCATGTCCTTGAGGTGTTCGATGTCTTCCAGGGCGCCGCCTTGTTCGTCGAGGTTTTCGATCAGGGTGCCCATGGCGGAACGGCCCTGGCCGTAGTAACGCTCGATCAGGGTTTCGACTTCGTTGCGCGGCCCGACCGCCAGCCACACCGGCACGCCGCACGCATACGCCAGGGCCTGGAACGGATACAGCAGCGCCGGGTTGGCCGCCAACACCCGCACACCACCGTGGCTCCAGCCCACCGGCACCACCTGGTAATGGCGCATGAAGCGTTCGGTCAGCGCCGGCAGCGGGTCGAGCACGGGCGGTGCGGCGTCCGCCAGCAGCAACGGCGCGCCGAGCAAATCGGCCCAGGCCCGCGCCAGTTCCACTTCGGAAACGAGCCCCAGGCGCGTCAGCAGGCCGAGCAGTTCGGGGTCGTCGGACTCCTGGGATAACCGTCGAGCACGTTCCAGGTCGACGGTTTTCAGACCGGCTTTTCGCATCAGCCACGCGCACACTTGTTCGGCATCCGGAATCTGCATTCGGCATGCATCGATGGGCATTGACGGTATCGGCTGGGGCATCTGCACAAGTCTGAGGGGCTATTTAAAAACCTGTTCCGTGGCACGCGCCGGAACAAGGGCATCCACACTAAGTTGGAGGTTTTTAGCGCAAGCGCTGTCATGACAAGGTACGGACCCTACACCAAAACATTTTGTATTACAGCCCACTTAAGTTATGGCCTTTTAGAACTACCAACAGGCGCCATTAGTTAGCCATGACCGTACACATGATGTTTAAAGCATCGACTGACATGTTTAAACTTAGTTCATCAGCGCAAGAAAATATCGCCAGCCTCACGTAAGGCATGGCTTTATCCCGGCACCTAATGGCAATCAATGATCAGTTCAATAGGCCACCTTGCAATATCACATGGACACTACTCAAAAGAACAACCCACCAAGTCATTGCACTTTTTAAATCGCGAAACTCACCGCACTAATTGCAATTAGCCATCGCTAAAACTTGTCACCAAAGGCGAACTATCCACTGATAAAAAAGAGGCGAGCGCACGCAATCAAACGCATGTTTCAGCGCCTGACTTTGAATAACCTGTTATCAGAAAATACCGAGAGTCAACGCAACATGGCCATGAGCCGCAACTGGACTCAGGCGCTCTCGCGCTCGATCAAGCGGCACTCCAGCAGGTTCAAGCGCTGCACCTCATCCTCAACCGGCAACACGCCCAGGCTTTCCAGTACCCGCGTTGCCGCCAGCACACCGATCTCCAGGGCGGGCGGCTTGATGGTGCTGAGACTGGGCAAGAGCATTTCGGCAAACGGGTAATCACCAAAGCCGAGCACGGCGCAATCCTTGGGGATCTCCAGACCTGCCCGTTGCCCGGCCAGCAGGCCACCGGCGGCCAGGTTGTCATTGGCGAAGATGATTGCGTCCGGTGGAATGGCGGCACTCATCAATGCCTGCATCGCTTGCTTGCCCGCCTCAAACGGTGCGCGATCGGCGTCCGGGGCAAACACCCACGGCTGCATGCCCAGCTCAATCAGGGTCGCGCTGTAGCCATCCCGGCGTTCCAGTGCACTGAAGTCCCCCGGCGCGCTGTTCTGTACGAACGCGATGCGCCGATAACCCTTGCCATGCAGGTAGCGCGCAGCCGTCACGCCCACCTCGTAATGCGAGAAGCCAATCTGCAACGGCTCCCGCTCGGGTTGGTAATCCCAGGTTTCAACCACCGGGATATCCGCCTCGGCGATCATCTTCTCGGTGCCCGCGCTATGGAAGCGGCTGGTGAGCACCAATGCCGCCGGGGACCAGCCGAGAAACGCGCGCACTGCATTTTCTTCCTGCTCGGCGCTGAAGTAACTGGACGCCAGCAGCAATTGGTAGCCGTGGCGGCTGAGGGTATCGCTGAAGCCCTGGATGGTATTGGCGAAGATCGGCCCGGAGATGTTTGGAATCACCATCGCGACGATCCTGCCCCGCGCCGACGCCAGCCCACCCGCCACCAGGTTCGGCACATAGCCCAATTCGGCAACCACCGCCGCGATGCGTTCGCGGCGTTCGGGCGAGACCTGCTCCGGCTGGTTGAAATAGCGCGACACGGTAATCGCTGACACACCGGCCTGGCGCGCCACGGTATTCAAGGTGACGCGGCCGGCACCACGGCGTTTCCGGGGTTTGTCTTCGCTCAAGGGACGATCCTGTTAAAAACCTAAAAGAATATAAAACTAATTTTTTAGTATTTGACGCTCTATATCGCACCTACCAATAATGCCGATGTTAGCGCTACCAAAGCGTTTTGTCTGCTACTCGCTCGAGCGAATGCCCAAGACGGATTCAACGGCGCTGTCGTCGCAGAACGGCAGCGGTTCAGGGCATTTTTCGAGCGGTCAGAGCATGCACACACATTCGGGGCAACCTCAAAAACTTTCGCAATCCATACGCGCCGCCACCGGGCACCGCGCCCACCTGGGTTGGCTACTGGCGGGGCTCGCCGCCCTGCCCGTTCCCGCTGCATTCGCCGCCGACGACCAGGAACCCACCCTCAAGCCGGTCACGGTCACCGCCACCCGCCGCGAAGAGTCGCTGCAAAAAGTCCCGGTGGCGGTTTCGGTGCTCGATGGCGAACAACTGGAGCGTGACAATCGCAACGGCGTGGCGAGCATCGTCCAGCAGGTACCCTCGCTGAATTTCCGTACCGGCGCGTCGAACAAGGACACCTCGTTGTTCGTACGCGGAGTGGGCACGATATCCACCTCGCCCGGGGTTGAACCCACGGTGGCGACGGTGATTGACGGCGTGGTGTACGCCCGCCCCGGCCAGGCTACCCTGGACCTGCTCGACCTGGATCGTGTCGAAGTGCTGCGCGGGCCCCAGGGCACACTGTTCGGCAAGAACGCCTCGGCCGGCGTGCTGAATATCACCAGCAAGGCGCCGACGGCCGAGACCCACGGCTATATCGACCAGTCCTACTTCAGCGGCAATGAAAGCCGCACCCGCTTCGGCCTGGGCGGCAGCCTGATTCCCGGCACGCTGAAGGGCTCCATCAGCGGGCTGTTCGGCAGCTACGACGGCAACGTCGACAACAAGCACAACGGCCAGGAAGTGAACGGCTACAACCATCAGGGCGTGCGCGGCAAACTGGAGTTCACCCCCAACGACGACGTGAAACTGACCCTGATTGCCGACTACATGCAGTCCCACGACGATGCGCCAAATGGCGTGGTGAGCAAATCCCTGACCCCGGCGTTCGCCAACGCGCTGAACCCGGTGCGCGGGACCAGCGACAACCGCGACATCAACACCGACACCCGCAGCCACGTGGAGGACACCAACAAAGGCCTGTCTGCCCAACTGGACTGGAACCTCGGCGACTACACCCTGACCTCGATCACTGCCTGGCGCGGCTGGGACAACACCCAGTACCAGGACGGCGACCGCCTGGGCACCGTGACCGCCGCTTTCCCCGGCACCGCCGACAAAGGCCAACTGGCGTTCGACCAATACTCCCAGGAGCTGCGCCTGGCCTCGCCCAAAGGCGAATTCCTCGAATACGTCGGCGGCCTGTTCTACATGCACGGCAAGGATCAGGAAACCTACCAGCGCACCCTGACCACCACCACACGCACCGACCGCGGCATCGCCGACTACGGCACCACCAGCGACAGCTACGCGGTGTTCGGCGAGACCACGCTGAATTTCACCTCGGCCTTTCGTGGCATCGCCGGCCTGCGCTACACCCACGACGACCTGGAATACGATCACCGCCGTGTCTCCACCTCGGCCACCACTGTCAGCGGCATTCAACCGGCCACCAGCAGTTCCGGCTCGGTGGACGAAGACGGCTGGTCCGGCCGGCTGGGGGTGCAATACGACCTGAGCGACACCGTCACCAGCTACCTGACCTACTCGCGCGGCTACAAGGGCCCGGCCTACAACGTGTTCTTCAACATGCAGCCGCGGGACACCGACGCGCTGAAACCGGAAACCTCCAACACCTGGGAAGTCGGGATCAAGGCCACCAGCTGGAACAATCGCCTGACCACCAACCTGGCGATCTTCCACAGCGACTACGACAACTACCAGGCGAACTTCTTCGACACCGTCGCCGGGCAAGTGGTGACGCGCTTGATCAACGCCGGCAGCGTCAGCACCGAAGGCGTCGAACTCGACTACGCGTTGCAGGCCACTCAACAACTGAAGCTCTCCGGCGCGCTGGCCTACACCCGGGCCCGCATCGATGAGTTCGCCTGCCCGCCTGGCGCGGCGGCGTCCTGCAACGTCAACGGCAAGCCGCTGCCCTTCAGCCCGGACTGGAAAAGCTACGTGCGCGCCGACTACAGCATCCCGCTGGATAACGGCCTGGATATCGAACTGGGTACCGACTACAGCTGGCAGAGCGAAGTGCAGTACGACATCAGCCAGAACGTCGACACCAAGCAAGGCGCCTACGGCATCTGGAACGCCAGCGTCGCCCTGGCCGACTACAGCAACGGCTGGCGCGTGGCCCTGCTGGCGAAGAACCTCACCGACAAGTCCTATTCACCGCTGCTGGCCAGTGGCGGCAGCTACATTTACCGCGCCGTGCCCCGTGACGATGAGCGTTACTTCGGCGTGCAACTGCGCAAGGATTTTTGAGCATGCCCCGTGAACTGAAACTCGGCGCTTTCCTGATGGCCACCGGGCACCACGTCGCCGCCTGGCGTCACCCCGATGTACCGGCCAATGCCGGGCTGGATTTCGCCCACTACAAACGCCTGGCGCAAATTGCCGAAGCGGCGAAATTCGACGCGCTGTTCGTGGCCGACAGCATTGCCGCCGCCACCGGCGAAATTGCCAGCCGCATGGCGCGCTCGGATCACTTCGAGCCACTGACGCTGCTGTCGGCATTGAGCGTGGTGACCGAACACATCGGCCTGATCGCCACGGCCACCACCAGCTACAACGAGCCGTACCATGTGGCGCGCAAGTTCGCCTCACTGGATCATCTGTCCGGCGGGCGCGCCGGCTGGAACCTGGTGACCTCGGACAACGCCGCCGAAGCACAGAATTTTGGCCGCGACGAGCACCTCGGCCACGGCGAACGCTACAGCCGTGCCCGGGAATTTCACCAGGTGGTGACGGGGCTGTGGGACAGCTGGGAAGACGATGCCTTTGTGCGCGATAAGGCGAGTGGCAGCTACTACGACCCGGCGAAACTGCATGTACTCGGGCATGTCGGCGAACAATTTCGTGTGAAGGGCCCGCTGAACGTGGCGCGCTCGCCCCAGGGTCAGCCGGTGATTGTCCAGGCGGGTTCGTCCGAGGCAGGCCGCGAATTGGCGGCACAAACTGCCGAAGTGGTGTTCACCGCCCAGACATCATTGGCCAATGCCCAGGCGTTCTATGCCGACCTCAAGGGTCGCCTGGCTCGATACGGGCGGGAGCCGGATGCGCTGAAGATCATGCCGGGGGTGTTTGTGGTGGTCGGGCAGACAGAAACTGAAGCCCGGGACAAATTCGAGGCCTTCCAGCAGTTGGTCGAACCGCAGGTTGGCGTCGCGTTACTGGGGCGCATGCTGGGTAACTTCGACTTGTCCGGCTACCCGCTGGACGGCCCGCTGCCGGACCTGCCATTGACCGACAGCGGCCAGCGCAGCCGCCAGCAACTGCTGACCGAACTGGCGGGCCGCGAACAGCTGAGCCTGGCGCAACTGGGCCGGCGCATCGCCGGTGGCCGTGGGCACTACAGCCTGATCGGCACACCCGCGCAGATCGCCGATGAACTGCAGCACTGGTTCGAGAATGGCGCCGCCGATGGCTTCAATGTGCTGGTGCCGCACCTGCCGGGCGGGCTGGAAGATTTCGCCCAAGGGGTGGTGCCGGAACTGCAACGGCGTGGCCTGTTCCGCACCGAATACGCCGGCACCACCCTGCGTGAAAACCTTGGATTGGCGCGACCGGCCAATCGCTTTGCGGAGAAACCGGCATGAGAATTCCTGCACTGTTGTTTGCGCTGTTTGCCCTGACTCAAACTGCAATGGCCGCCGAGCCGGCCACCCTGAGGATCGGCTACCAGAAAGGCTCGATCGCCCTGGTACTCGCCAAGGAACATGGCCTGCTGGAAAAACGCTTCGACCAGACGAAGGTGCAATGGATCGAATTCCCCGCTGGCCCGCAGATGCTCGAAGCCTTGAACGTGGGCGCGCTGGACGTGGCGTCCACCGGTGATATCCCGCCATTGTTCGCCCAGGCGGCGGGCGCCGACCTCGTCTACATCGGCGCTGAACCGCCCAAGCCGACGGCGGAAACCATCCTGGTGCAGGCCGACAGCCCACTGCACGGCATCGCCGACCTCAAGGGCAAGAAAGTCGCCTTCCAGAAAGGCTCCAGCTCCCACAACCTGATCCTGCGGGCCTTGAACAAAGCCGGCCTGAGCTACAAGGATATCCAGCCGGTTTACCTGCCACCGGCCGATGCCCGCGCCGCCTTCGAGCAAGGCAGTGTCGACGCCTGGGCAATCTGGGAGCCCTACTCGTCACTGGCCCTGAGCCAAAGCCCGAGCCGCGTCCTGGCCAACGGCGAAGGCTTGAACCTGTCTGGGCCGATCTATACCGCGCGCCGTGCATACGCCGAGGCCAATGGTCCGTTCATCCACGCCCTGCTCGATGAACTGAGCGCCGCCGAAGCCCTGACCCGCAGCCAGCGCGAAGACAGCCTGCAGGTGCTGACCCGTTTCATGGGTTTGCCGGCCGGGGTGATTGCACGTTACGTCGACAACCGGCCGCCATCGCCGATCCTGCCGATTGATAAGGACATCATTGGGGCGCAGCAAGAGACGGCGGACCTGTTTTACCAGAACCGCCTGCTGCCCAAGCCCATCGATGTACAGAAGGCTATATGGCAGGCTCCTCAGAAGTCGACGGTGGCCGACAGCAAGTAAGTGCGCGGCGTCGACAAGGTCAATCCCGGCTCGCTGTCATCCGAGGCACCGGCCGAACTCCAGTAGCGCCGGTTGGCCACGTTCTCGACATTGGCCCGCAGGGTGATGTGCTTGTCGTCGACCTTGAAGGCGTAGCGTGCGCCGACATCAAGCCGCGTCCAGGCGTCGATTTCCTTGACGTTGGACTGGTCCAGGTACTGCGAGCTGGAATAGATCCCGCGGCTGGTCAGGGTCAGGCCTTCAACAGTCGGCACGTCCCACTCCGCGCCCAGGTTGACGTTGTACTTGGGCGTGGCCGGCGCGCGGTTGCCGTCGTAGGTGCCGTTGGTGGTGTGGGTCAGTTCGCTGTCGATGTACATCACCCCGCCCAGCAGGCGGAAACCCTTGAGCGGCTCGCCGAACACGCTGAGTTCCACACCATCGTTCTGGCGCTTGCCATTGGGGCCGAAGACCAGCGTGGTGGCGTTGGTCTCGTAGGCCGGCTGCTTGATCCGGAATACAGCGGCCGTCACCGCGAACGCACCGGCGTCGTACTTGGCGCCGACTTCGACCTGACGGCTGATGAACGGTGGGAAGATTTCGTCATCGTTGACCGACGCCGACGGCGCGACCTTGCCCTGGCTCAGGCCTTCCATGTAGTTGGCGTACAACGAGAGCTTGTCGGTGGCCTTGAACAGGATGCCGCCGGACGGTGAAATTTTTTCCTCGTCGTAGGCGGTGTCGCCTTTGACGTCATCGGTCCAGTCGTCGACCTTGACCCGCTGCCAGCGCGCACCGAGGGTCAGCAGCAACCGGTCATCGAAAAAACCCAGGGTGTCGGACAACGCCACACCGCTGAAACGGTTTTCGGTGTAGACCTTCGAGTCAAATCGCGTTGGCCGGCCAGGCGCCGGGGTTTCCACAGGGTTGTAGATATTGCTCGAACCCTGCGCATATCGCGCGCCGCCGTTTTCGAAGTCCATGTAGAAGTAGCTGGCCGCCAGGTTGACCTCATGGCTCACCGGGCCGGTATGGAACCAGTTGCGCACGCCCGCCGTGGCGGTGCGCACGTTTTCATCGCGGGTGAAGTCGCGGGGCTGCACGCTGAAATCGCCGGCGTTGTTGGCCACCGACACTGCATGGCGCAGGAAGTCATGGTTGCTTTTGCGCGCACCGACGCCGCCGTAGAGCATTAGGTTGTCGCTGAGATCAAACTCGCCGTTGACCGTGCCGAAGGTGTCGTTGGTGCTTGCCTTGCTCCAGGGCTGCGCGTAGTTGTGGCGTACGTCGTTGGCACTCGGCACCCTGGCGTCGGGCCCGACTTGCACACGTTCCTGGGGGGCGTCGGTGTCGCGCTCGGTGCGGCCGATGTCGGTGGAGAGTCGCAGGCGTTCACCGCGAAAATCCAGGCCCAACACGGCCATTTCGCGGTCGACACTCTGGTCGTCCCAGGCAGTGTCGCCGGACTGCTTCACGCCGTTGAAACGCAGGCCGAATTTATTGTCTTCACCAAAACGCCGGCCTATGTCCACGGCTCCGCCCGCCTGGCTGTCGGAGGCCCAACTGCCGGTGAGCGAGGTGATGGGTGTGTCGGTGGCACGCTTGGGCACCACGTTGATCCCGCCGCCCACGCTGCCCCGTGGCGAGATGCCGTTGATCAACTGGCTGGGGCCTTTGATGATGTCGACGCGCTCGGCCATTTCCATATCGATGGTGTAGGTCGGCAATACGCCATAGAGGCCGTTGTAGGCGACATCACTGTTGAACAGGCTGAAGCCGCGAATGGTGAATTGCTCATAGCGCCCGCCGGCCGGGTTGGTGGCGCGCACCGAGGGGTCGCTGGCAATCAGGTCGCCAAGGGTACGCGCCTGTTGGTTCTTGACCGCCGCGCTGGTGTAGGTGGTCATGCTGAACGGAGTATCCATGAAGTCCTTCGAGCCCAGCAGGCCCTGGGAGCCACGGCGCGCCACCTGGCCACCGGCGAAAGACTCGCTGTCGCCATCGCCGGTGGTGCCGAGAATCGAGGTGGGCGCCAGTTGCAGGCTGCCGCCTTCGGGAACCGGGGTCAGCCTATAGGCCTGCTCGCCCATGGGCTGCAGTTGCAGGCCGGAGCCCTGGAGCAGGCGCGCGAAACCTTCTTCGACGCCGTATTCGCCGGACAACCCGCTGCTGTTGCGGCCGCTGACCAGCGCCGGGTCCACCGAGAGGTTGACCCCGGCCAACCCGGCGAAACGGGTCAGCGCGGCACTCAGGCTGCCGGCCGGCACCTGGTAGCTGCGCCGGGGCGCACCGTCTTCGGCATAGCTGATGGGAACGAACAACGGGCTGGCACTCAGGCTCAGCATGAGGCTGAGGTTCAGCAACGGGCGTATTGCGGGCATTGGAAGAAGCTCTCGATTTTGTTCACTTACCTGGAATGACCAGTCACGTGAAAAAAAGGGACAGGCTTCAGCCACTATTTTTTGATTATTACGGTTTGATGCCTTTGAGCTTCTGGAGCAGCTCCATCAATTGCTCCAGGGATTCCTCGCCGAACTGCTTCTGAATCTTCAGGTAATTGCTTTCCATCCCGGCGCTCATGTCGACGAAACACTGCTGGCCCTGTTCGGTCAGGGCGACGAACACCCGGCGCTGGTCTTCGGCGGATTTGCGCCGGCGCACGATGCCGTCACGCTCCAGCCGCCCCAGTACGCCGGTCATGCTCGGCTTGAGGATGCATGCGAGGTGCGCCAGTTGGTGGCTTTCGAGTTCGCCTTGCTGGCGCAGGATGCGGATCACCCGCCACTGCTGTTCGGTCAGGTCATGTTCATTGAGCAACGGCCGGAAGAACGCCATGGTCGCTTCGCGGGCCTGGAGCAAGGTGAGCGTAAGGGACGGTCTGGGGGTGGGCATGGTTCACGCGCAATAGAGGTCGAAGCGACGAAGCTTAGAGTCGGTGTTCCGCGTGCGCAACCCGACGCACGCAGCAAGTCGTTAATTTCGAAACGAATTCATAAAAACCTGTTAATCCAGCTATTCAGCTTAAAGATAACATGTTAACAATATGCCCGCCCCTGCCCTGGTGGCGGGCTCTACCAACAAAAACAACAAAAGGAACGCCCCTCATGCATTCGTGCCTCTTTCGCACGGCGGCAAGCGCTGGCCTGTGCGCCGCGTTTAGCCCTCTGGTCGCCCACGCCGACTTCATCCAGGACAGCAAGGCCAGCCTGGACCTGCGCAATTTCTACATGAGCCGCGACTTTCGCCAGGCCAACGCGCCGCAGAACAAGGCAGACGAATGGGCGCAAGGTTTTGTGCTGCGCCTGGAGTCGGGCTACACCGAAGGCGTGGTCGGGTTTGGCGTGGACGCCCTGGGTGAAATGGGCCTGAAGCTCGACTCCAGCCGCGACCGCCGGGGCACCGGGCTGTTGCCGTCTGGCGCCAGCGGCGAGCCGGCCGACAGCTACAGCGAACTCGGCCTGACCGCCAAGCTGCGCCTGTCGAAGACCGTGCTCAAGCTCGGCACCCTGCAACCGCTGTTGCCGGTGGCCGCCTACAACGACACCCGGCTGCTGCCGTCGACCTACAACGGTGAACTGGTGACCTCCCAGGACATCGACGGCCTGACCCTGAACGTCGGCCGCCTGGAAAAACAGAACCTGCGGGACTCCTCCAACAACGAATCCATGAGCTACGGCGGCGTCAACAGCAGCCACCTGGACCTCGCCGGCGGCACCTACGCGATCAACCCGCACCTGGCCGCGACCTATTACTACGCGCAGATGCAGGACATCTACCGCCAGAATTTCATCGGCCTGGTGCATGACCTGCCGCTGGCCCAGGGCGTGAACCTGCGCACCGACCTGCGCTACTTCGACACCCGCGAGCAAGGCAGCGCCCTGCTGCGCAGCGCTTCGCGGGTGGACGGCGGGCGGATCGACAACCGCTTTTTCAACGGCATGTTCAGTTTGTCGGTGGGCGCACACAAATTCGGCCTGGGCTTTCAGAGCCTTTCCGGTGACGGCGACTTTGCCTTCCCGGGGCAAGACCCGTACTCGGTCAACCTGGTGACCATCAATATCTTCACCAAGGCCAACACCGACGCGTGGCAGGCGCGCTACGACTACAACTTCGCCGCCCTCGGCCTGCCGGGCCTGACCTTCATGACCCGCTACGTCGACGGCAGCCATGCGCAAACCGCCACGGTGCGCAACGGCCGGGAATGGGAGCGCGACACCGACCTGGTCTACACCGTGCAGAGCGGCCCGCTGAAGAACGTCAACGTGCGCCTGCGCAATGCGACCCTGCGCTCAAGCAACGGCCTGACCAGCGACCTCGACGAAAGCCGGGTGATCATCGGCTACACCGTGGCCCTGTGGTAACGCCGGGCGCCTCAACGCAACCCCGATTGACGCTGGCGGTATTCCCCCGGCGTCATTTGCGCGTAGCGCTGGAAGAACCGGCTGAAATACGCCGGGTCCTTGAACCCCAACTGGTAGCAGATTTCATTCGCCGAACTGCCGGTGAACAGCAGCAGGCGCCGGGCCTCCTGCATCAGCCGCTCCAGAATCAGGCGCTTGGACGGCAGGTCGGCGATGCGTCGGCACACCTCGTTGAGCCGCGCTTCAGTGACGCCGATACCGTCGGCGTAGCGTGACAGCGGCCAGTGTTGCAGGTAGTGGTCTTCGATCAGTTCGTTGAAGCGGTGGAAGATCCGCAGGTCTTCGTGCCGTGCAGGCCGGGCTTCCAGGGAATTGGCGCAGAGCCGCAGCAGGCTGATCATGATCAGCCGTGTCAGGCTGTCCAGGGCCGAACCGCGTCCGCTGGCCTGGGCGTTGATCTCGCTGCACAGCTCATCAAACAGGAATTCCAGGCGGCGCACCTCGGGCTGAAACTCCGGTGCCAGCCGCGCCAACGCCACGCAGGCCGCCGGCAATTGTGCGCCGGGGGCCAGGCTGGGGTCGGCGTCAATCAAGGCCCACACCAGTTGCTGGCGCACGGTCAGCACATGGCCGTCGGCGTCGGCTTCGGTGACGAAGGAATGCGCCACCGTCGGCGGCGTGAGGAAAAACATCGGCCCGGATTCGAGGTACTGCTGGTCGTCCAGGTAGACCCGCACCGCTCCGGTCTTGACGTAATGCACCTGGAAAAACCGGTCATGGCGATGCACCGGCATGTTGCGGCCAAAAAATCCCGCCAGGTTGCCGAGCCGGTCGTAGTGCACCTCGGCATCGCTGTAACGCTGGTCGTAGACCTGCCCGATGTTGATGTTGGGGATCGGCTGACGATCGCTCATCACTGCATTCTCTTTGTTGTTTTGACTGCCCTGAAATATTGCCACGCTTGACGATAGTTAACATCTTAATTATAACGTTAACACGTTAACGAATTTCCCACGGTGCAGGTCCGAATCTGCCCCGCCACTGCCAGGAGAAAAGCATGAGCCGTGCCCTGCATGATGTTGCGAACGGCACCCTGTTCGGCGTTGCGCTGAACTACCAGGGGTTGCTGAACCAACGTCTCGCCGAATTCGAACAAGCGCCTTACCAGAAACCACCGGTGAAGCCGGTGCTGTTCATCAAGACGCCCAATACCCGCAACGGCCACGACGGCGTGGTGCTGCACCCACAGGGTGAACGCCTGCAACCGGGCCCGGCACTCGGGGTGGTGATTGGCAAGAGCGCCAGCCGGGTCAGCGTCGAAAATGCCCTGGAGCATGTGGCGGGCTACACCATCGTCAATGAGTTCAGCCTGCCGGAAGACAGCTACTACCGCCCGGCGGTGAAAGCCAAGTGCCGGGACGGTTTCTGCGCATTGGGCCCGGAACTGGTGGCCCGCGACCAGGTCGCCAATCCGCATCAATTGAGCGTGAAGCTGTTCGTCAACGGTGAACTGCGCCAGCAAAACTCCACCGCCAACTTCGTACGCAGCCTGCCGCAGTTAATCGCCGAGATCAGCGAGTTCATGACCCTGCACGAGGGCGACCTGCTGATCACCGGCACGCCCGAAGGCCGGGTGGATGTGCAACCCGGCGACACGGTTGAAGTCGAGATCAGCGGCCTGGGCCGCCTGGTCAACCACATCAAGGCAGAGGAGCTGTCATGAAACACGCCCGTATTCGCTTTGAAGGTGAAGCCCACCAGGTGCTGGTAGAAGCTGAAAACGCCGTGCGCCTGGCCGACGGTCGCCTGCTGGCTGAAGACCAGGTCGAATGGCTGCCACCGGCCACCGGCAGCATGTTTGCCCTCGGCCTGAACTACGCCGACCACGCCGCCGAACTGGCCTTCAAGCCACCGACCGAACCGCTGGCGTTCATCAAGTCTCCCGGCACCTACACCGGCCATAACCAGGTGACCTGGCGGCCGGATAACGTCGCCTACATGCACTACGAGTGCGAACTGGTGGCGGTCATCGGCAAGCCGGCGCGCAACGTCAAGCGCGAGAACGCCCTGGAGTATCTGGCCGGCTACACGGTGTGCAACGACTACGCGATCCGCGACTACCTGGAAAACTACTACCGCCCCAACCTGCGGGTGAAAAACCGCGACGCCACCACCCCCGTAGGCCCATGGATCGTGGATGTCGCCGACGTGCCAGACCCGAGCAACCTGAAGCTGCGCACCTGGATCAACGGTGAGCTGCGCCAGGAAGGCAGCACGAAAGACATGATTTTCGACATCCCGTATTTGATCGAGTACCTGTCCAGCTTCATGACCCTGCAGCCCGGCGACATGATCGCCACCGGCACGCCGGAAGGCCTGGCGGATGTGGTGCCGGGAGATGAAGTGATCGTGGAAGTGGAAGGCGTAGGCCGCCTGGTCAATCGAATTGTCAGCGAGGCGGACTTTTTTGCCGCCCGTAAAGAGGCTTGAGCAATATGATCAAACACTGGATCAACGGCCGTGAGGTCGAAAGCAAAGACACCTTCATCAACTACAACCCGGCCACCGGCGAAGCCATCGGTGAAGTGGCCAGCGGCGGTGCCGAGGAAGTGGCGCAGGCCGTTGCAGCAGCCAAGGAAGCCTTTCCGAAGTGGGCAGGCACACCGGCCAAGGAACGTGCCCGCTTGATGCGCAAGCTCGGTGAGCTGATCGAACAGAACGTGCCGCACCTGGCCGAGCTGGAAACCCTCGACACCGGCCTGCCGATCCACCAGACCAGGAACGTGCTGATTCCCCGGGCGTCCCACAACTTCGATTTCTTCGCCGAAGTCTGCACCCGCATGGACGGCCACAGTTACCCGGTGGACGACCAGATGCTCAACTACACCCTGTACCAGCCGGTGGGCGTGTGCGCGTTGGTGTCGCCATGGAACGTGCCGTTCATGACCGCCACCTGGAAGACTGCGCCGTGCCTGGCGCTGGGCAATACCGCGGTGCTGAAGATGTCCGAGCTGTCGCCGCTGACGGCCAATGAACTGGGGCGCCTGGCGGTCGAAGCCGGGATTCCCAAAGGCGTGCTGAACGTAATCCAGGGCTACGGCGCCACCGCCGGTGATGCGCTGGTGCGCCACCCGGACGTGCGGGCGATTTCCTTCACCGGCGGTACCGCCACCGGCAAGAAAATCATGCAGACCGCCGGGCTGAAAAAGTACTCCATGGAACTGGGTGGCAAGTCGCCGGTGCTGATCTTTGAAGACGCCGACCTGGACCGCGCCCTCGACGCGGCACTGTTCACCATCTTCTCGCTCAACGGTGAACGCTGCACCGCCGGCAGCCGGATCTTCATTCAGGAGAGCGTGTACCCGCAGTTCGTCGCCGAATTTGCCGCCCGCGCCAAACGCCTGATCGTCGGCGACCCACAGGACCCGAAGACCCAGGTCGGCTCGATGATCACCCAGGCCCACTATGACAAGGTCACCGGCTACATCAGGATTGGCCTCGAAGAAGGTGCCACCCTGCTGGCCGGCGGCCTGGAACGCCCGGCCAACCTGCCGGCGCACTTGAGCCGCGGGCAGTTTATCCAGCCGACGGTGTTTGCCGATGTGAACAACCAGATGCGCATCGCCCAGGAAGAGATCTTCGGCCCGGTGGTGTGCCTGATCCCGTTCAAGGACGAAGCCGAGGCACTGCAACTGGCCAACGATACCGAGTACGGCCTGGCGTCCTACATCTGGACCCAGGACATCGGCAAGGCGCATCGTCTGGCCTACGGCATCGAAGCCGGCATGGTGTTCATCAACAGCCAGAACGTGCGGGACTTGCGCCAGCCGTTTGGTGGGGTAAAAGGTTCCGGCACCGGCCGTGAAGGCGGCCAGTACAGCTTCGAAGTGTTTGCCGAGATCAAGAACGTGTGCATTTCCATGGGCAGTCATCACATCCCGCGCTGGGGTGTGTAACCCGGATATAACAACGCTACCTGTAGGAGCGAGCTTGCTCGCGAAGAACCCGCAGGCGCCGCGGGCTAACAGAAGTGCTGCGTTATCGTTGACGTTTTTCGCGAGCAAGCTCGCTCCTACAAAAGAATAAATACTCAGGAGAATGATCATGGGCGAAGTGGTTCTGGCAGCGAAGATCTGCCACGTCCCCTCGATGTACCTGTCGGAACTGCCCGGCAAGCACCACGGTTGCCGCGAAGCAGCCATCGCCGGGCACAAGGAAATCGGGCGGCGCGCCCGTGAACTGGGGGCCGACACCGCGGTGGTGTTCGACGTGCACTGGCTGGTCAACAGCGGCTATCACGTCAATTGCGGCGAGCATTTCAAGGGCACCTACACCAGCAACGAACTGCCGCACTTCATCAAGAACATGGAGTACGAGTACCCGGGCTGCCCCGAGCTGGGCGAGTTGATCGCCGCCGAGGCCAACCTGGCCGGCGTGCGCACCATGGCCCACAACATCCCGAGCCTGGAGCTGGAATACGGCACCCTGGTGCCGATGCGCTACATGCACATGGGCGTGCCGGACGCGCAGAAGTTCGACGTGATCTCGATTGCCGCGTGGTGCGCCTGGCACCGCCTGGAAGACAGTTTCGCGTTTGGCGCCGCCGTGCGCCGCGCCATCGAAAAGAGCGACCGCAAAGTGCTGGTGCTGGCCTCGGGCTCCCTCTCCCACCGTTTCTCGGACGACCGCGAAGCCGAAGCCAACATCCACAACTGGACCCGTGAATTCGACAAACAGATGGACCTGCACGTGGTGGAGATGTGGAAGCAAGGCCGCTTCAAGGAGTTCTGCGCAATGCTGCCGGACTACGCCGAGCACTGCTTCGGCGAAGGCAAGATGCACGACACCGCGATGCTCCTGGGACTGCTGGGCGGGCCGGACTACAACCAGCCGGCCGAGATCATCACCCAGCCGTTCGGCAGTTCGGGCACCGGGCAGATCAATGCCATTTTCCCTTTATGAGCCTTGGTGAAGATCACCTGTAGGCGCTGGCTTGCCTGCGATGCAGGCACCTCGGTGTATCTGTCGCACCGAGTTGATGCCATCGCAGGCAAGCCAGCTCCTACAAGGAATTCGCTGCACCTCACCCCAAGAGGAGATACACATGCCGCACTTCATCGCCGAATACACCGACAACATCGAGCAGCAGGCCAACCTGCCGGCCCTGTTCGAGCAGGTTCACGCCGTGCTGGGGGACAGCGGCGTGTTTCCCCTGGGGGGCATCCGCAGTCGCGGAGTGCGCCTGGACACCTGGCGCATGGCCGACGGCAAGCATGACTACGCCTTCGTCCACATGACCCTCAAGGTCGGCCACGGGCGCGACCTGGAAACCCGCAAGGCGGTGGCCGAAGCCCTGTTCAAGGTCATCACCGAACACTTCGCCGAGCTGCAATCCCAGCGGCTGCTGGCGTTGTCGTTCGAGATGATCGAGCTGCACCCCGAGCTGAATTTCAAGCAGAACAACGTGCACGCATTCCTGAAGAACCAGGCGGGCTGAGCACAGCCCACCTTTCCGCCCATGGCCACTCAAACAAAAAAGAACAACATCATGAGCACAGCCAATACCGCCGACAGCACCACCCTGATCGAACATCAGCGCACCCACAGCATCGTCACCTGGCGACTGATGCCGTTGCTGCTGATCTGCTACCTGTTTGCCCACCTGGACCGCATCAACATCGGCTTCGCCAAGATGCAGATGAGCACCGACCTGCACTTCAGCGACACGGTGTATGGCCTCGGTGCCGGCCTGTTTTTCATCGCCTACGCGCTGTTCGGCGTACCCAGCAACATGGCCCTGGACCGGGTCGGCCCACGGCGCTGGATCGCCTGCCTGATGGTGGTGTGGGGCGTGCTCTCCACCAGCATGCTGTGGATCGAAAGCTCCACGGGCTTCTACGTGCTGCGCTTTCTGCTGGGGGTGGCCGAAGCCGGCTTCTTCCCGGGGATCCTGGTGTTCCTCAACCGCTGGTACCCGGCCCGCCGCCGCGCGCAAGTCACCGCACTGTTTGCGATTGCCGTGCCCATGGCCGGTGTGATTGGTGGCCCGTTGTCCGGTGCGATCCTGGAGAACTTCCATGATTTCGGCGGGCTGCGGGGCTGGCAGTGGATGTTCCTGATCGAAGGCGCCCCGGTGGTGCTGCTCGGCCTGGTCGTCCTGAAATACCTGCCCGACAGCTTCGAAACCGTGAAGTGGCTGGAGCCCGCGCAAAAGCAACAACTGCGCGAGCAACTGAGCACTGAAGAACAGCGCAAATCCATCACCTCCTTCGGCGGCATCCTGCGTGACCCGCAGGTGTGGCTGCTGGTGGCGGTGTACTTCGCGGTGATGCTGGCGGTGAACACCCTGGCGTTCTGGATGCCCACCCTGATCCACGGCGCCGGCATCGGCCGCGACAGCCAGGTCGGCTTGCTGAGCGCCGTACCGTATCTGGCCGGGTGCTTCTTCATGATCGGCTGCGGGCGCTCGTCCGACCGCAACCGCGAACGCCGCTGGCACCTGTGCGTGCCGTTGCTGATGTCGGCCATCGGTATTGCGGTGGCCGGGCTCTCGCCCACCAACCCGACCCTGGTACTGGGCGGCCTGATCCTCGCCGGCATGGGCGCCAGCGCTGCGCTGCCGATGTTCTGGCAATTGCCGCCGGCGTTCCTGTCCAACAGCACCCAGGCGGCCGGCATCGCGCTGATCAGCTCGTTCGGCAGCATCGCTTCGTTCCTCGCGCCCTACCTGATCGGCTGGATGCGCGACACCACCCAAAGCGCGAGCCTGGCCCTGTACGTGCTGGCGCTGCTTATCGCCCTCGGCGGCCTGCTGGTGCTGCGCACCCATGCGGCCATCGTCAATCCCCAGTAGAGATTTTGTCATGCTTGATCAAGCCCTTATTCAGCAAGCCGCCGCCCGCCTCGACCAGGCCGAGCGTTCCCGTGAACAGGTGCGCCAGTTTTCCCTGGAGCATCCGAACATCACGATTGAAGACGCCTACGCCATCCAGCGCGCCTGGGTGGCCCGGAAAATCAAGGACGGGCGCAAGCTGGTCGGGCACAAGATCGGCCTGACGTCGCGGGCGATGCAGGTGTCGTCGAACATCACCGAGCCGGATTACGGCGCCCTGCTCGATGACATGTTCTTCGACGAAGGCACCGACATCCCCTTCGAGCGCTTCATCGTGCCGAGGGTGGAAGTGGAACTGGCGTTCATCCTCGGCAAGCCGCTCAAGGGCCCGAACTGCACGATTTTCGATGTGCTCGATGCCACGGAATGGGTGATCCCGGCGCTGGAAATCATCGACGCACGCATCCAGCAGATCGACCCGCACACCAACGCCACCCGCAAGGTATTCGACACCATTTCCGACAACGCCGCCAATGCCGGCGTGGTGATGGGCGGCCGCGCCGTGCGCCCCACCGAGATCGACCTGCGCAAGGTGCCGGCGGTGCTATACCGCAACGGGGTGATCGAAGAGTCCGGGGTGTCGGCTGCGGTACTTAACCATCCGGCCAAGGGCGTGGCCTGGCTGGCGAACAAACTGGCGCCGTACGACGTCACCCTGCAACCCGGCCAGATCATCCTCGGCGGCTCCTTCACCCGCCCGGTGGCGGCGAATCCGGGTGACACCTTCCATGTCGACTACGACATGCTGGGTTCCATCTCCTGCCGCTTTGTCTGAATACTGGAGGACTGTTTCATGGACATGCCCATCAACCGCTTCAAGCAACGCCTGCAACGTGGCGAGACCCAGATCGGCCTGTGGCTCGGTTTGGCGGACGCTTATTGCGCCGAACTGGCGGCGAATGCCGGGTTCGACTGGCTGCTGATCGACGGCGAGCACGCGCCCAATGACCTGCGCGGCATGCTCGGCCAACTGCAGGCTGTCGCGCCTTATGACAGCCAACCGGTGATTCGCCCGGTGATCGGCGATACGGCGTTGATCAAGCAGGTGCTGGATATCGGCGTGCAGACGCTGTTGGTGCCGATGGTGGAGACGGCTGACCAGGCACGGCAGCTGGTGCGGGCGATGCGTTATCCACCGGGTGGTGTACGGGGCGTGGGCAGCGCGCTGGCGCGGGCGTCGCGCTGGAACAGTATTCCCGGTTACCTGGATGAGGCCGATGCGCAGATGTGCCTGCTGGTGCAGATCGAGAACCGTGAAGGCCTGGACAACCTGGACGCGATTGCGGCGGTTGATGGCGTGGATGGGGTGTTTATCGGGCCGGCGGATTTGAGTGCGGCCATGGGGCATCGGGGGAATCCCGGGCACCCCGAGGTGCAGGCGGCGATTGAGGACGCCATCGTAAGGATTCAAAAAGCCGGCAAGGCGGCGGGCATCTTGAGCGCGGATGAGAAACTGGCGCGGCGGTATATCGAGCTGGGGGCGGCGTTTGTGGCGGTAGGGGTGGATACGACGGTGTTGATGCGCGGGTTGCAGGGGTTGGCGGCGAAGTTCAAAGACACTGCGGCACCAGCCACTACCGGCGGCGTGTACTGACGCTCTGAAACCACAAAGATCCAAAATGTGGGAGCGGGCTTGCTCGCGAAAGCGGTGTATCAGTGCCAGGTTTGTTGGCTGACCCACCGCATTCGCGAGCAAGCCCGCTCCCACATTTGGATCGGCGGTGTGTCAGCGCTTGATGGTTTTCAACTCATCCAGCAACCCCAACAACACCTGCAACTTCTCCTCCCCGAACTGCTCCTGCAACCGCTGATAATTCTCCTCCATGCACTGGCTCATCGACTCGAAACTGGCCTTGCCCTTCTCCGCCAGCGTCACCAGCACCCGCCGCTGATCCTGCTCGGCCTTGCGCCGGTGCACCATGCCCGCTGCCTCCATGCGCACCAGCACGCCGGTCATGCTCGGCTTGAGAATGCACGCCAGTTCCGCCAGTTGGTAAATCTCCAGCTCGTCATGCTGGCTGAGAATTCGAATAACCCGCCATTGCTGCTCGGTCAGCCCATGCTCATTCAGCGAGGGCCGGAAAAAACTCATCGCCGCTTCACGGGCCTGAAGCAAGGTCAGGGTCAGGGATTGTCTGGGTTTCAACATAGGCTCAGGGTCACGATAGATTTAGTTAATGTTTTAACGAAACTCTAACACTCTCCTCCCCACCTCACGCTATAACTTGTGAAGCCGGCGAAGGCTCTGGCGCGCAGGATCAAAACCGGCGGCACACAGAATCAAGACATCCAGCGCGCCAACGGCCTTAATACACTCATTAGCTCTTCACTGTCAGGCAGCGCAATGATCAATATCGAAACGCCGACCTATTACACGGCGACCAAGAAATACAACCTCAGCTTCCCCACCCTGGAGCAGGACGTGGAAGCCGACGTGGTGATCATCGGTGGCGGCTTTTCCGGGATCAACACCGCCCTGGAGCTCGCCGAAAAAGGCATCACCAACATCGTTGTGCTGGAAGCGCGTTACCTGGGTTTCGGCGGAACCGGGCGTAACGGTGGGCAGATCATGGCCGGCATTGGCCACGACCTGGAAAAGATCAAGAAGGACGTGGGTGAAGACGGCCTGCGCCAGATCTTCGAGATCAGCGACCTGGGCGCCGACATCATCAAGAACCGCATCGCCAAGTACGACATCGATGCCGACTTCTGCCACGGCTATGGCTACATGGGCTTCAACGCCCGCCAGGAAAAGACCCTGCGCGCCTGGGAGAAAGACTTCAAATCCATCAACACCCAACACGAGATCCGCTTTCTTGGCGGCTCCGACGTCAGGCAGATCATCGGCTCCGACGCCTACAGCAGCGCCCTGCTGCACATGGGCGGCGGGCATGTGCACTCGTTGAACCTGCTGCTGGGCGAAGCCAAGGCCCTGGCCGGCCACGGCGTGCGAATTTTCGAGAACAGCCCGGCGCTGGAAGTCAGTTATGGCGAGCGCATCACCGTGCGCACCGGCCGCGGTTCGGTCAAGGCCAGCAAGCTGCTGTGGGCCTGCGACAGTTTCCTCAACAAGCTGGAGCCGGAACTGCACCGCTCGACCATCAACACCTACGCGTTCCAGATGATGACCGAGCCGTTGCCAGAAGAGCTGATCAACCGTATCAGCCCGATTCGCGGGGCCTACAGCGACATTCGCCCGGTGATCGACTACTACCGCGTCACCAACGAAAACCGCCTGCTGTTCGGCGCCGCCACGCCTTTGGTGGAGCACATTCCCGGCGATTTGAAAGCCTGGAACCGCAACCTGATGCTGAAGATTTTCCCGTACCTCAAGGACGTGAAGATCGACCTGGCCTGGGGCGGCCCGATGGCCTGCAGCCCGAACCTGTTCCCGCAGGTCGGCACCTTGCCCGGGCGCAGCAACGCGTTCTATGTGCAGGGCTATTCGGGCTTCGGCGTGACCCCAAGCCACATCATCTGCAAGGTGCTGGCCGAAGGCATGAGCGAAGGGTCGGCGCGGTATGACCTGGTCAGCTCGATCCATCGCCCGACCATCATCGGCAAGGACGCGATCCGCCCACTGCTGCTTACCGCCGGCAAGTCCTGGCATCAGCTCTCCGGTTACTGGAACGGCCGCCGCTAAATCCCACGCCTGACACCTGTAGGAGCGAGCTTGCTCGCGAAAAACCCAAGGGCGCCGCGCTCATCCAGAACGCCAACGTCATCGTTGACGACCTTCGCGAGCAAGCTCGCTCCTACAGTTGGTCACTAAATTTTTCTCATCAGGAGCAACTGCCATGACCCTCGTTACCCTCAAGAAAGACATCCAGCTATCCGAACTCGACGCCTGGGGCACCGTCGCCGACCTCGGCTCGACCATCCTCGAAGGCGAAGTCCGGGCCTTCGGCAAAATGACCTTCGGTGCCCCCACCGACCCGGTCAGCAGCGCCTATTTCGGCACCACCCAGGGCAAGTTCCGCATGGTCTACCCGTTTGCCGAACAGGCCACCGTGGTCACCGGCGAAGTGGTACTCACCGACGAATCCACCGGCCAGAGCACCCGCTACAAGGCCGGTGACAGCTGGTTCGTGACCAAGGGCACCCCGGTGCTGTGGGAAGTGGTCAGCGAAAGTTTCGTCAAACACTACTTCGCCGTGGTGTGATAGCCCCGGCTGCCGGCACCCGTCGGCAGCCTTTTGGCGCAGGTGCCCACCCATGCACGCTCTCCCCGCCCACGAAGTCGCCGGCCAGTGCCTGCAGGCTTTCACCCGCTTGATTCCGGTCAGCCAGGCCGCGTTCTATTGCGTCGACCGCCAGCTGCAAGCCCGGGATTTCCAGTTGCACGGCATGAGCGGCGAAATGCACCGCGACTACCTCGACAACTACCGCCAATTCGACCCGTTGCAACCGCGCAACTGCCTGTCCAGTGGCCTGGCGGTGGTGCCGCTGGGCCTTGCCATGGCCCGCCAGCCGGCGCGGGATACCCGGCGCTATGGGGATTTTCTGCGGCGCTATGGCGTGGTCGATGTGGTGGAGATTTTCGCCCAGCGCGCCGGCCAGCCCCAGGCGGCGATTTCGCTGTTGCGCACCGCCGACCAGGGCGCTTTCACCGGCGAGCAACTGGCCCAACTGAACGCCCTGCAAACCTTGCTGCAACTGGCGGTGGCCAACATGCAGCCCACTGAAGATGCATTGGCCGGTCTCACACCCAAGGAGCGCCAGATCGCCCTGCTGTTGCGCCAGGGCGCCAGCAATAAACAGCTGGCCCAGGAGCTGGACGTCGGCCTGCCCACCATCAAGACCCACCTGATCAACCTGTTTCGCAAGACCGGCGTCAGCAGTCGTACCGAGCTGGTGGGCAGCCTGTTTCTGTAGTTCGCCTCAACCATCCGGTTGATACCCGCGCCTGCTCCCGGGCGCGATGATTCGTGGTGTTCACCCACCCAACCGGAGCATCGCAAATGACCACCCCTTCTGACTGGATCACCGTGGGCGCCCTGGCCGACGGCTTCGCCCCAGAGGCATTTATCCTGCCGAACCTGGCCGACCTGAGCGGCAAGGCCTTCACGCTGCACTTCGCCAATGGCTGGCAGATCGAGCACCGGTTCGAGCGCGACAGCCTGTCCTGGGTCGCGGCCGACGGTCACTCCAGCGGCAGCGCCACCTACCGTGCGACCTCGGTGCGCCCAGGCCTGTACCTGGTGGATTTCATCAAGCGCGAAGGCACGCAGGCCTGGTCGGTCAGCCTGGTGCTCGACACCGCCAGCGCTTCGTTCACCGCTGTGCTCGGGCGCATGCCCACCCAGGAACAAACCCGCGAAGGCCTCTACAGCCGCGCCCTTGCCGGCAAGCCGCTGACGTCGGTGGAAGTGGAATTCCTCCACGGCAGCCTCGACCGCCCGTGGCAGCCAGGCCAATGCCCCCACGCACCAACCACCGACCTGATCGGCCTGCGCAACCAGTATCGCTACAGCCCGAGCGAGGTCTACGAGCACATCTACCTCAACCACCAGTTCTACGCCTGGCAATGCCTTAAGGGTGTCGAGCAAGGCCTGTGCGACACCGACCGCTGCGATTACTACAAGATCGCCGACCAGCTCTACCTGTTCGTCTGGCGCGAAAAAATCATCCCCACCCTCGGCCTGGTGCTGATCGACCTGCAGCAACACCGCAGCGACGGCAAGATCTTTGGCTATGCCGACGCCTCCTTCGATGAACTATCGAACTTTCCCATCAGTTCCTACTGCCAGGTGCTCAATCGCACGGAGCATCCCGATGACTGAGCCGCGCACGATTGTGATCACCGGGGCCGGCACGGGCATCGGTGCTGCGTGCGCCCGGCTGTATGCTGCCGAGGGTGCGCAGTTGATACTGATCGGCCGTCGTCGCGAACCGCTGGAGCAGGTCGCGCGGGAAACCGGGGGGTTGGTGTTGGTGGGTGATGCGGCCTGCCCGCAGACCTGGGAGGGTTTTATTGCGCAGATTCGCCAGCACTATGGGCGGATCGACGTGCTGCTGGCCTGTGCGGGCGGCCATGGCGTGGGCAGCGCCACCGACACCAGCCCGCAGACCTGGGAAGCGGCGCTGCGCAGCAACCTCGACAGCGCCTTCTACAGTGCGCGGGCGTGCTTGCCGCTGCTGCTGGAAAGTGGCGGGAACATCGTGCTGATGGGTTCGATTGCCTCACTGGCTGCCGGGCCCGAGGTGTGCGGCTACACCACGGCCAAGCATGCCTTGCTCGGGCTCAATCGCTCGCTGGCCCGGGATTACGGCCCGCGCGGGGTGCGGGTGAACGCGGTGTGCCCCGGCTGGGTGCGCACGCCGATGGCGGATGAGGAAATGCAGCCGTTGATGGATTTCCATGGCGAGACGCTGCAGCACGCCTATGACCGGGTGTGCGCCGATGTGCCGTTGCGCCGGCCGGCCAGCGCTGAAGAAATCGCCAGGGTGTGCCGCTTCCTGGCATCCAGTGACGCGTCGATCATTACGGGTGCGACGCTGGTGGCGGACGGGGGCTCAAGCATCGTCGATGTGCCGACGCTGGCCTATGCGCGTATGGAGCAGCGTCATGAATGAAGACCTGGATTTCACTGGTCGCAACGTATTGGTAACGGGTGGCGCCCAGGGTATTGGTCGGGCCATCGTCGAAGCGTTTGCCCTGCGGGGCGCGCGGGTGATGATCGCCGACCTGCAACTGGCAGAGGCGCTCGCGCTGGAGCTGTGCGGGCGCGGCTGCCAGGTGGAAGCGGTGACGGTGGATCTGGCGGATGCGGCTGCGGTTTTCGAGCTGATTGCAGGGGTGGAGCACGACTGGGGGCGGCTGGATATTCTGGTGCATAACGCCGGGTATTTTCCGCTGACGCCCTTTGCCGAGATCACTCCGGCGATGCTCGGCCGTACCTTGGCGGTCAACCTCTCGGCGTTGTTCTGGCTGACCCAGGCGGCGCTGCCGATGTTCCGCCGTCAGGGTCGGGGCTGCGTGCTGGTTACGTCGTCTGTCACGGGGCCGCGGGTTGCGTTTCCGGGGTTGAGTCACTATGCGGCGTCGAAGGCCGGGGTCAACGGGTTCATTCGCAATGCGGCGCTGGAACTGGCCGGTTTGAATGTGCGAGTCAACGGTGTGGAGCCCGGCATGATCGCAACCCCGGCCATGGGCAACCTGGGGGATGACCAGGTAAATGCACAGATCGCCAGCCGGGTACCGCTGGGACGGCTGGGCGCACCGTCGGATATTGCCGGGGCAATGCTGTTCCTGGCATCGGACCTGGCGGGCTATATCACTGGGCAGACGCTGGTGGTGGATGGCGGCTCGACCTTGCCGGAGGTTTAACGAAACGTCCTACCGAACTGCCGGATAACCTCTACTCCCCTGCCCTGAGAACCTCTGCAAAGTCCCTCGCCTGATCACACAGCGCGAGGGAACGCCGATGTTTTTTTCGATTAATGCCCTGCCCGATGGGGCTGCCTCTTGAATCCCGCCATAGGCTTTCTGGTCGTGGCGGCGATGGACCCGAAGACGCGCGACGTCGATGGGGTTCTCAACGACTTCACACATTGCCTGAACACCTACGACGCGTGGGCCGAGAGCTTCTGGAGCTTTTCGGCACTGGATGTCGAGCAGGTGTTCAAGGTCGGCGACGAGGTTTCGCTGGTCGCGCCCATCACCCGTTCCCTGTATCCCGCCAGCACCGTCGCGACCTGCAAGGCCAACTCACCGTTGACCCTGGTGCACATGTTCCAGAGCACACGGTTCGTGCCCATCGGCAATACGCCGGTGATGCTGCAGGAAGTCGCGCAAGACGGTGGCGCCCTCGGCGACCCCATCCATAAAACCATCGGCCCCAGCGGCATTCTCGAAGTCACCGAGTGCACCGTCGACCGGCAGTACCGGGTCAGTTTTTATCCCAACGTTTCCCAGGATCACGTCAAGGCACTGTATGCCTCCTACCAGTCCGAGATCAGCTCGCTGGAAGGCAACCTGCGCGGTCAGTGGACGAGCACGTTCAATCCGATATGGGAGAGCTATTCCAAGGCGGGTTATGGCGAGCGCTACACCTCGCTGCAACTGGCTTATGCGCGGGGCTTTGAAAACGTGCTTTACGGCCTCTGGGACGGTATTGCGCAGCTGTACCAGTGGTTGGCAGACATCAAGCCCAACACCGAAAAGCTCCTGCAGTACCTCTCCCAAGCCGAGCTTGGAGCGCTCCTGAAGCTCAGTCATGAGGCGATTGCCAAAGGATTGTTGATTCTCAGCGACGAGCCGCTGCTGTTCATCTACCTGTCCGCGATGGTCAGTTGGATACGCATGCTGCCGCCGCATTACATGTTTGAGTTGCTCGGGGAAATCACCACCGAGGTGTTGCTCAACCTGCTGTTGCTGTGGGCTACCGGTGGCATGGGTGTGGCGGTACGGCTGGGCGCGCAGGTGCTGGGCAAGGTCAGGTCCGAGCGGGCACGGGAGTGGTTGGAGCAGATTGCCAAGTTGGGCGGTACAGCCCCGTTGGATAGGCATGCGGAGGTGCTTAAGCCGTTATCGCTTCAGAGTCATGCAGTGCCGGTCAAGGCTGCGGCGGTGCCGTTGAAGGCTGGCGTGGACGAGATTTCCAATCCGGCACCGATGGTGCGGGAGCCGAAGACGGCGCGCACGGCGCTGGTGAA
>NZ_JACAPM010000061.1:0-23444 GCF_013385695.1 Pseudomonas sp. D8002 | reverse complement strand
ATATAAGCCATCACCCAAATAACGGATATGCCCCCACCCCCACCATCACCCCTCAGCACTATGCACCACCACCAAAAGCTGCGCCTGAACCTCCCCCACCGACCGAATCCGATGCGGCTTCTGCGCATTGAAATGCAACGCATCCCCCCGATTCAACACCACCCGCTCACTCATGAAATCCACCTCAACCTGACCTTCATGCACAAACAAAAACTCCTCCCCCAAATGTTCCTTGAAGGTCTTGTCGGTGAACTCCGCCGGCGGGTAAATGATGAACGGCAACAAACTACGCTCACTGACCTGATGCGCCAACACCGCGTAACCCGGTGACGCATCGGTGCCCGACAACGCCTGCCGTTCGTGGCTGCGCACCAGGCTGTAGCTGTCGAGGCTGACATTGTCCTCGCTGAACAATTCCTCGACCTTCACATTCAACGCCTTGGCCAGTTTCAGCGCCGCCGCAATCGACGGCGTATTCAACCCCCGCTCGACTTTCGACAGGTAACTCTTGGTCATCCCGGATTTTTCCGCGAGCGACTCCAACGTCACACCAAGTTTTTTTCTCAATATTTTCAAACGGATAGACATGCGCAGCGGTTAATCCATTAAAGAGGCGATGATGAATGCTTGCTAATGACACTTTGTGTCATATAGTCTCTTTAGTGTCATTTGCGACGAACAAGGACACTGATATGGCCAAGACATTAGCACTCCCGAAAGACCAGCTGGTCAAGCAGGCGCTGACCCAGATGCAAAACACCCTGGCGGATAATACGTGGACCGACCGGCAAAAGCTGGCGCTGACCTGCCGGATCCTGTTCGAAAACGGCCACGACTCCGGCCTCGCCGGGCAGATCACCGCACGCGGCCCGACGCCTGGCACCTACTACACCCAACAACTGGGCCTGGGTTTTGATGAGATCACCGCCAGCAACCTGTTGCTGGTCAACGAAGACCTGGAGGTGCTGGAAGGCCATGGCATGCCCAATCCGGCCAACCGTTTTCACAGCTGGGTGTACCGCGGTCGCCCGGACGTGAACTGCATCATCCACACTCACCCGACCCACATCGCTGCGTTGTCGATGCTGGAAGTGCCGTTGCAGGTGTCCCACATGGACCTCTGCCCGTTGTACGAAGATTGCGCATTCCTCGAAGCCTGGCCCGGGGTGCCGGTGGGCAACGAAGAAGGTGAAATCATCACCGCTGCCCTGGGGGATAAACGCGCGATTCTGCTTTCCCACCACGGCCAATTGTCCACTGGGGCGAGCATCGAGGAAGCCTGTGTGATCGCGCAGTTGATCGAGCGCGCGGCCAAGTTGCAGCTGCTGGCGATGGCCGCCGGCACGATCAAGCAGATCCTGCCGGAACTGGGCCGCGAAGCCCATGACTGGATTTCCAAGCCCAAGCGCCACGGCGCCGCGTTCAACTACTACGCTCGGCAGAACCTGCGCCAACACGCCGATTGCCTGAACTGAAACCCTTTTTCGACCGGAGACCTTTCCATGTCCAGCCCTTCTATTCACGGCATTATCGGCTACACCATTACCCCGTTCAGCACGGACGGACAGCGCCTTGACCTCGACGCCCTGGGCCTTTCGATCGACCGCCTGATCGACAGCGGCGTGCACGCTGTCGCACCGTTGGGCAGCACCGGCGAAGGCGCCTATCTCAGTGATGCAGAGTGGGATGAAGTCGCCGCCTACAGCATCCAGAAGGTGGGCAAGCGTGTGCCGACCGTCGTCAGCGTCTCCGACCTGACCACCGCCAAGGCCGTGCGTCGTGCGCAGTTTGCCGAGGCCCACGGCGCGGACGTGGTGATGGTATTGCCGGCCTCGTACTGGAAACTCAGCGAGGCGGAAATCCTCGCCCACTATGCGGCCATTGGCGACAGCATCGGCGTGCCGATCATGCTCTACAACAACCCGGCCACCAGTGGCACCGACATGTCGGTGGACTTGATCCTGCGCATCGTCAACAGCGTCGACAACGTGACCATGGTCAAGGAAAGCACCGGGGATATTCAGCGCATGCACCAATTACACCGGCGCAGCGAGGGCCGGGTGCCGTTCTACAACGGCTGCAATCCGCTGGCGCTGGAGGCGTTTGCGGCGGGTGCGAAAGGTTGGTGCACGGCGGCGCCGAATCTGATTCCTCAGCTCAACCTGGATTTGTATGAAGCCGTTTTGGCCAATGACCTGGAGAAAGCGCGGGAGCTGTTTTATCGCCAGTTGCCGTTGCTGGATTTCATCCTCAAAGGTGGCTTGCCGGCGACGATCAAGGCCGGTTTGCGGCTGACGGGCCTGGAGTCGGGGGATCCACGGCTGCCGGTGTTCCCGCTGGCTGAGGCAGGCCGTGTTCAGTTGCAGGAACTACTGACCCTGTTGCGCTGAAACGCAATCCAAATGTGGGAGCGGGCTTGCTCGCGAAGGCAGTGGGTCAGTCAATTAATAGGTCGACTGACTCACCGCATTCGCGAGCAAGCCCGCTCCCACATTTAGTCCGCATCCAACCTTGGATTTTCAATAGAGACAAATGACAATAATTCTCGATATCATTCACGACTTTTCCACGTCGTGCTTCGTCAAGAAGGATATCCATGTCTCGTCCCAAGCCCGACCCACTGTCGGCCGATGCCTTTCGCGGGTTTTATGCAGATATCCTGCATTTCCTGCGTAAACGCACGGACAACGCCAGCGACGCGGCAGACATGACCCAGGATGTCTTCACCCAATGGCTGGACTACCGCGACCGGGCCCAGGTCGAGCAGCCACGGGCGTTTCTGTTCCAGATGGCGCGCAATCTGCTGCGCGATCACTGGCGCAAACAGAAGGTGCGGCACACCGTCCACCAGCAACAGGCCGAACTGGATGCCGAACCTGTCAGCGACTCGCGAGACGATCCCATGGCCGCCGCGCAACGCCTGCAACGCCTGGAACAGTTGAAAGAAGTCCTCTCTGAACTCTCGCCGAGAAGACGAGAAGCCCTTATGCTGCACCGCTTCGAAGGCCTGAGCCAGGCGCAGATCGCCGAGCGCATGGGCGTTTCGGTCAGCATGGTGGAAAAGCACATCGCTTTTGCCTTGCTGCATTGCAAGCAGCGACTTCAACAAGAACAGGGCAAGGAGCAGCCAGAATGACCCGCCTGAGCGACATCGACACCTGTGACATCGAGGCCAGCGACTCCATCGATGCCCAGGCCGCCAGCTGGTTTGCGCGCAACCGCAATGACGCCGGTCGCGCCGACCGCAAAGCGTTTGCCGCCTGGCAGTCCGAGCCGGCCCATGCCCGCGCCTATGCGGAATTCGAACAGCTGTGGGCCGACCTGGCGCAGTTGCAGCAACTGAACAAACCGACACCGCTGCCCGCGCGCAAGACACCCGCCTGGCGCCCGGCCCTGGCGGTGGCTGCCGCCCTGGTGTGTGCCGTGCTGACAAGCAACATCGGCGCCCCACGCGAGCTGTTCCACGCTCAGGTCGCGGCCCATGCCAAAGGAATGCGCACCATGCATTTGCCTGACGGCAGCACCTTGTACGTCAACGCCAATACGCGCCTGCGGGTGGACTTCAACAGTCACCAGCGCATCGTGCATCTGGATCAGGGCCAGTTGTATATCGAGGTGGCGCCCGACAAGGAGCGTCCGCTGTTCGTGCAGGCCGGTGAAGCCAATGTGCGGGTGGTCGGCACCGGCTTCGATGTGCGGCGCAGCAAGCAGCAGTTGGTGGTCAGCGTGGCCCATGGGCAAGTGGCGTTCGATCCGGATGCCAGGCTGCCGGCCACCCTGCTCGGCGCCGATCAGCGCGCTACGTTCAGTTATGCCAAAGGCACGCTGCAGCAGCAAACCCTCACTGCCGGCGAGGTCGCCGATTGGCGCGGCGGCCACGTGTCGTTTCGTAATCGCGAGCTGGCCAGCCTGATGGACGAGTTGAGCCTGTACCGGCCCCAGGCGCCGTTGCTGGTGGACAGCGCGGTGGCGCAACTGAAGGTCTCGGGCAATCTGGACGTGAATGATCCGGACGCCCTGCTCAACGCCCTGCCGGCGCTATTGCCGGTGAAAACCGTGGCCCTGGCCGACGGCAATATCAGGATCGAACCGCGCAAATAGCCCCGCGGAATTCTTATTTGAGAATATTTTGCATTCGCATGTGAGGATTATTTTTCCTGCCGCGTCTTCCTCGGGTCTGCGTTTGATACGCACACCTTTCTGGCCATTTGGCTACTCCGGGGGATTTCATGTTTCGCGCGCCTTGCCACGTTCAGCACCTGTTTCTTCGACCCACCGCCATTGCCGCCTGCCTGGCCTTCAGCCTGAGTGCCCAGGCCGAGTCGTTCAAGCTGCAACTGCCGGCCCAGTCCCTGGCCACGTCCCTGAGCCAGGTGGCGCAGCAGGCGAAAATCCAGCTGCTGTTCGATGAAGCGCTGCTGAAAAATATCCAGGCGCCGGCCCTCAATGGCGACTTCACACCGGAAGTGGCGATTCGCACCCTGCTCAAGGACGGCGAGTTCGTATTGCTCAAGGTCGGCAGCACTTACGTGGTACGCCCCGAAGAGGGCAAGACCACCAACAGCAGCGCGATCCAGCTCGACGCCCTGAGCGTGATCGGCACCGGCAGCGAGGTCGACTCCACCACCGTCGGCCGTTCCACCCTGACCCAGGCGGACATCGACCGATACCAGTCCAACAACATTCCCAGCCTGCTGCAAACCTTGCCCGGCATCAGCCAGGGCGGCTCGCTGAAGCCCGGTGGCCAGACCATCAACATCCGTGGTTTCGGCGACGCCGAAGACGTGCCGCTGACCGTCGATGGCGCCACCAAAAGCGGTTTTGAGCGCTACCAGCAGGGCACTGTGTTTATCGAGCCCGAGCTGATCAAGAGCATCGAAGTGGAGAAAGGCCCCAACTCGCCCTTCAGCGGCAATGGCGGCTTTGGCGGTACGGTCAACATGACCACCAAGGATGCCCCGGACCTGCTCAAGGACGGGCGCAACAGCGGTGCCATGCTCAAATACGGCTACTCCAGCAACGACCATGAGCAGGTCTACAGCAGTGCCGTTTACGGGCGTACCGATGACGGCCGCTTCGATGCGCTGGCCTACCTGACCCAGCGCGACGGCGGCGACATGAAGCTGGCCGCCACCCTGCCCAACGACAACAACCAGTACCCGATCAACCCCAAGCGCCTGCCCAACAGCGCCCAGAATGTGGACGGCAAACTGTTCAAGTTCAATGCTCACTTCACCGATGAGCAAAGCCTGGGTCTGTCGTATTCGCGCTCCAACAGCCAGCGCTGGACGCCCTTCTCTGCCGCCAGCTACCCGACGCCGCCGACCCAGGCCAACATCGACCGCTATGGCTACGAAGCCGCGCTGAAACGCTTCCTGGCCAACCGCAATACCGTCGACACCACCTGGTCCGGCAAGTACGAATACCAGCCGATGAATAACCCGCTGGTGGACTTGACCATCAAGTACTCCGAATCCAATACCGACCAGACCGACGAGCGCGACGCCACGGCGTTTTTCCAGTTGGCCACCGGCGGGCGCAAGATGGACACCTCCTATAACGACAAGAACCTCGACGTACGCAACGTCAGCCTGTTTTCCACCGGTGCGTTGCAGCACGCGGTGACCACCGGTGTGCAAATCCGCAAGCACACCCGGGAAACCGAAATGTGGATGCCCGGCGCCACCTACAACACCCCGAAATACAACTATGGGCACTTCCAGCCGGGCTTCATGCCCCATGGCAAGGTCGACACCAACAGCTTCTTTATCCAGGACGCGGTGACGCTGGGCGATGTGACCATTACCCCGTCGATGCGCTATGACCATGTGCGCAACCGCGGCGAGGCCAACGACGCGCCGTACTACAGCAACCCGGACCCGGCCATCGGCCATGACTACAGCGACCGCACTTACACCGGCTGGTCGCCACGCCTGGCGGCGTACTGGACCATCACCCCGAACGTGGCGATGTTCGCCAACTGGAGCCGCACCTGGCGTGCGCCAGTGATCGACGAGCAGTATGAAGTCCAGGGCCTGGGCAGCCGCACCGCCACCAGCCTGGACCTGGATCCGGAGCGCATCACCTCCATCACCCTGGGCAACGTCACCAGCTTCGCCGACGTGTTCGCCCACGGCGACAACCTGCAACTGCGTACCACGCTGTTCCACAACAAGGTCGAGGACGAAATCTTCAAGGCCACAGGCGTGGGCTGCCAGAACCAGGCGGTCAACGGCGGGACGATTTCCAGCGCCTGCCCGCCGGGCGCGATGTCCAACTACCGCAACATCGGCGGCATGACCATCAAGGGTTTCGAGGCCGAGAGTTTCTATGACTCCACCTACGTGTTCGGCTCGGTATCGTTCGCCTACACCACCGGCAAACATGAAGGCGCCTACACCAACCCGTGGGGGCCGGACGTCTGGGCGCGGGACATTCCGCCAACCAAATGGGTGGTGGTGCTCGGCACCAAGATCCCGAGCCTGGATATGCGGGTAGGCTGGCAAGGGCAGTTCATCGGCGCCACCAGCCGCCTGCCGAGCGACAAGTATTCCGGCGGCCCGGGCACCAGCATCGGC
Source organism: Pseudomonas sp. D8002 (assembly GCF_013385695.1). Lineage (NCBI taxonomy): Bacteria > Pseudomonadati > Pseudomonadota > Gammaproteobacteria > Pseudomonadales > Pseudomonadaceae > Pseudomonas > Pseudomonas sp. D8002. Next base: position 16,866 of record NZ_JACAPM010000061.1, on the reverse strand, counting down.
GACCTGTTCTACGACCAGTACGGCAACAAGCGCTACAACACGCAAGGCCTGTTCGCCAGCTGGAAGCCGCAACAGGCTTACCTCAAGGGTACCGAGGTGAACTTCACCGTGGACAACCTGTTCAACAACAACTTCCGACCGGCCCTGAGCGGCGACCGCGCCTACACCAAGGGCCGGGATGCGAAGATCAGTGTGACGCGGTTCTTCTGACCCCTACTAATCAATGTGGGAGCGGGCTTGCTCGCGAAAGCGCTGGATCAGTCGGTACATGAGTTACCTGACACACCGCCTTCGCGAGCAAGCCCGCTCCCACATTCAGATCTTCTGCGCGCCATTTCTTGTATTAACCAGGCTGAGCTCTGGGGCGTGAACCCGCTGCTTGCTCAAATACCGCGTGCAACTCACCCGCAAGAACGAAGCAAAATTCACCACTTCGCCGCGGTAATCCATCACTTCTTCATACAGCTTGGCGATCAGTTGATTGGTGGTCATCCCATCCACCTCGGCGATCTCGCTGAGGATGTCCCAGAACTGGTTTTCCAGGCGCACGGTGGTCACCACGCCGCAGATGCGCAGGGAGCGCGAGCGGGATTCGTACAGAATCGGGTCGGCCTTGACGTACAGTTCGCACATGGCGATGACCTCCGCTTTACAGGGTGATTTTGGTGCCCAGCAGGCCGAGGAAACCCGCGAGCCAGCTTGGGTGCGCCGGCCACGCCGGGGCTGTTACCAGATTGCCTTGAACGTGGCTGTCGGTCACCGGGATATCGATGAACGTACCGCCCGCCAGTCGTACCTCCGGCCCGCACGCCGGGTAGGCGCTGCACTCGCGGCCTTCCAGGATCCCGGCAGCCGCCAGCAGTTGAGCGCCATGGCACACGGCAGCGATGGGTTTGCCAGCCTGATCGAAATCCTTGACCAGTTGCAGGACTTTTTCGTTCAGCCGCAGGTACTCGGGGGCACGGCCACCCGGCACCAGCAGCGCGTCGTAGTCGGCGGCGTTCACCTTGGCAAAATCCGCATTCAGGGCGAACAGGTGCCCGGGCTTTTCGCTGTAGGTCTGGTCGCCTTCGAAGTCGTGGATCGCCGTGCGCACGGTCTGGCCGGCAGCCTTGTCCGGGCACACGGCGTGCACGGTATGCCCCACCATCAACAGCGCCTGGAACGGCACCATCACTTCATAGTCTTCGACGTAATCGCCGACCAGCATCAGGATTTTTTTCGCGGCCATGGGACATTCCTCCGGTTGAACGGTTGGGCAGACAGGAGTAGCCAAGATAGACCCGCAGGCTTGATCCGGGTAATGGCCCGCTACTACATCAGCACCCCGGCTTGTGTAGGAGCCGGGCTTGCGCGCGATGCAGACACCTCGGCCTGACAGGTAAACTGCGTTGATCCCATCGCAGCCTCGCCAAGGCTCGACAGCTCCCACATGAACCGGGTCGCCCGTTCAAAACTGTACGGATAAATCCGCACCCAGCTGTAGGCCCGCGTTTTCCGGGCTTTGTGGCTAGATGAACGTCCACTTCCGGCCCATTCGATTCTGGTTCCTTCCATGAGCTCCCGCGAAAATACCGGCATGGCCCTCGGCCTGCTGGGCGTCGTCATCTTCAGCCTCACCCTGCCCTTCACCCGTATCGTGGTGCAGGAAATCCACCCGCTGCTCAACGGCCTGGGCCGGGCGTTGTTTGCGGCGGTGCCGGCGGCGGCTTTGTTGCTGTGGCGTCGCGAGCGCTGGCCCACCTGGCGCCAGGTGCGCGGCCTGACGCTGGTGATTGCCGGGGTGATCCTGGGTTTCCCGGTATTGTCGGCCTGGGCCATGCAAACCTTGCCCGCGTCCCATGGCGCGCTGGTCAACGGGTTGCAGCCGCTGTGCGTGGCGCTATATGCGGCGTGGCTGTCCCATGAACGTCCGTCGAAGGCCTTCTGGGCCTGCGCGGCGCTGGGCAGTGCGCTGGTGCTGAGTTATGCGTTGATCACCGGGGCCGGCAGCATCCAGGCGGGCGACCTGTTGATGCTCGGCGCGATTGCCGTGGGTGGCCTGGGTTATGCCGAAGGCGGCCGGTTGGCCAAGGAGATGGGCGGCTGGCAGGTAATCTGCTGGGCGCTGGTGCTGTCGACGCCGGTATTGATCGGGCCGGTGGCCTACCTGGCGCTGCAACACGAAGGGCCGATCTCCATGCGCACCTGGTGGGCGTTTGGTTATGTCTCGTTGTTTTCGCAGTTCCTGGGGTTCTTTGCGTGGTACGCCGGGCTCGCCATGGGTGGCATCGCCCGGGTCAGCCAGATTCAGCTGTTGCAGATCTTTTTCACGATCGCGTTTTCGGCGCTGTTTTTTGGTGAACACATCGAGCCGATTACCTGGCTGTTTGCCTGCGGGGTGATTGTGACGGTGATGTTGGGGCGCAAGACCAGCGTGAAGCCTGCGCCAGCTCCCAAGGCTAGCGCGATCTAATGTGGGAGCGGGCTTGCTCGCGAATGCGGTGGATCAGTTGATACATCAGGTGACTGACACACCGCTTTCGCGAGCAAGCCCGCTCCCACATTTTTGATTTGCGTCGTACTCAGGCGAGGTAACCGTCCGCCCGCAGCAGGGTTTCCAGGCAATGTTCGGTGATGTTGTAGAACGCCTTGAGCTCCTGGATTTTCTCCAGGAGTTGAGCGTTGTCCACCGGCTCGGCACGCTTCACGGCCAGGATCATCTTGTTCTTGTTGGTGTGCTCCAACGAGATGAACTCAAACACTTTCGTCTCATAGCCGCACGCTTCAAGGAACAACGCGCGCAAACTGTCGGTGACCATTTCCGCCTGCTGGCCCAGGTGCAGGCCGTATTGCAGCATCGGCTTGAGCAGCGCCGGGCTCTGGATCTGCAGGCGAATCTGCTTGTGGCAGCACGGCGAGCACATGATGATCGACGCACCGGAGCGGATGCCGGTGTGAATCGCGTAGTCGGTGGCGATGTCGCAGGCATGCAGGGCGATCATCACGTCCAGCTCGCTGGGCGCGACGCTGCGCACATCCCCGCACTTGAACACCAGCCCCGGGTGGTCCAGGCGGGCGGCGGCGTTGTTGCACAGGGTCACCATGTCTTCGCGCAGTTCCACGCCGGTGACTTCGCCGTCGGCGTTGAGGGTGTTGCGCAGGTAGTCGTGGATGGCAAACGTCAGGTAGCCCTTGCCCGAGCCAAAGTCCGCGACCCGCACCGGCTGGTCCAGCTTCAGCGGCGAGGTGGTCAGCGCATGGCTGAACACTTCGATGAACTTGTTGATCTGCTTCCACTTGCGCGACATCGCCGGGATCAGCTCGTGTTTGGCGTTGGTCACACCAAGGTCGGCGAGGAAGGGCCGGGTCAGGTCCAGGAAGCGATTCTTCTCGCGGTTGTGCTCGGCAGACGGCGCTTCGCGCAGTTGCTGCGGCTTGCTTTTGAACAGTGAGCTTTTGTTTTTCTTGCTGTATTCCAGCTGGGCTTCGTCGGTCACCGACAGCAGGTGCGCATTCTTGAACGCCGCCGGCACCAACTCGGCAATTGCCGCCACGCCGTCGGCCAGGGAGAAGTTCTTGGTGATGTCGCGGGTCTTGTAGCGATAGACGAAGGACAGGCAAGGCTGATCCTTGACCGTCAGCTGCTTGATGATCAGCTTCTGAAGATCAGGCTCGGTGCCGACGTACTTGGCCAGCACCAGCTTGATAAAGGCGTTTTGCTCAAGGCTCGCGCTCAGCAGTTCGAGGAACTGCGCGTGATGATCCGGCGCGGGGCTGGCAGGTTTAGCGGTGGCAGACATGAACAAAAACGCCTCGGGCAGGGAATGCCGGGAATTTTACACTACTCCAACACCACCAACCGATTCGGCAGCTCATTGCGTGCGTGGGTCACCGGTACGTGCTCCCTGAGCAATTCCCCGCAAGCCTCAATACACGCCACAAACCCGGCCAACGTCTGGCCTTGCTTCACCTGGCGGGTGAAGTCCTTGACGATCGCATCCCAACTGCTGTCATCCAGGCGACTGGAAATCCCCTTGTCCACCAGGATTTCCACATACCGCTCGGCCTCACTGACAAAAATCAGCACCCCGGTGCTGCCCAGCGTGTGGTGCAGGTGCTGCTCGAGAAACTGCCGCCGTGCCAGGTTGGACGCGCGCCAATGGCGCACCGAGCGCGGGATCAGTCGCGTGGTGACCCTGGGCAAACGGAACACCAGGCACAGCACGACGAACGTGCCCCACTGCGCCAGCAGCAAGGTGTACATGGTCAACCAGCCCGACAGGTAGTGAATGATCCCCGGCACCACCAGCGCCAGCAGGCTGGCCCACAGCAGCGGGATGTAGGCGTAGTCGTCGGCGCGGGCCGCGAGCACGGTCACCAGTTCGGCGTCGGTCTGTTGCTCGACCCGGGCGATCGCCTCGGCGACCTGGCGTTGCTCGTGTTGACTCAGTAATGCCATGGTTGTTGATGCTCTCTCGTTATTGTCATTACCAGCCGCCCGAGGCGCCACCGCCGCCAAAACCACCGCCGCCGCCCCTGAAGCCACCACCGCCACCGCCTCCCCCGCCGCCACGACCGCTGCTGCTGAGAATCGCCAGCAGGATAGCGCCAACGGGCAGGCCCATGCGATTGCACAGCCACAACACTGCCAGCAACAGGATGAACAGGCCAATGGAAATGCCCGGGTTTTGCTTGGCGAAGTTGGCCTCGGACACATGCGCCGGTACGGCCAGCGGATCGCCGCCCACCACCTGCAGCATCGCCGCCACGCCGTCGCTGATGCCCTTGCTGTAGTTGCCCGCCTTGAACGCCGGGGCGATCACCTGGTTGATGATCACCCAGGACTGCGCATCCGTGAGCACGCCTTCCAGGCCATAACCCACTTCGATGCGAATCTTGTGCTCATCCCGGGCGACGATCAGCAGGGCGCCGTTGTCCTTGCCCTTCTGGCCGATGCCCCACGCGCGGCCTAGTTGATAACCGAAGTCTTCAATGGGCACGCCTTGCAGGTCGGGCACGGTGACCACCACGATCTGGTCGCCGCTGGTCTGCTCCAGCGCCTGCAACTGCTGGGTCAGCTGCGCACGCACGGCCGGGTCGATCATCTGGGCGTTGTCCACCACCCGTCCGGTCAGGGCCGGGAAATTCAGGGCGGCCTGGGCGGTCAGGCTGAAGGCCAGCAGCACCGCCGCCATCAGCCAAGCGCGCTTGCCCATCAGAATTTCACTTGCGGCGCTTTATCGGCATCGGCACTCGTGGCCTCGAAGTTGGCGCGGACCGGCAAGTCGCTGTACATCACGCTGTGCCACAGGCGGCCAGGGAAGGTGCGGATCTCGGTGTTGTAGGCCTGCACTGCCTGGATAAAGTCGCGGCGGGCCACGGCGATGCGATTTTCGGTGCCTTCAAGTTGGGATTGCAGGGCCAGGAAGTTCTGGTTGGCCTTCAGGTCCGGGTAGCGCTCGGACACCACCATCAAACGGCTGAGGGCACCGCTCAAACCGTCCTGGGCTTGCTGGAACTGCTTGAGTTTCTCGGGATTGTCGAGGGTGCTGGCGTCCACCTGGATCGAGGTGGCCTTGGCCCGCGCTTCGATCACGGCCGTCAGGGTGTCCTGTTCATGGGCGGCGTAGCCCTTGACCACTTCCACCAGGTTGGGGATCAGGTCGGCGCGCCGCTGGTACTGGTTCTGCACCTGGGCCCAGGCCGCCTTGGCCTGTTCGTCCAGGGTCGGGATCTTGTTGATGCCGCAACCGCTCAGCACGGTGCTCACCAGTATCAATGCCACGGCCTTCCAGCCCCAACGGTAACCTTGTGCTGCTTGCATGGTGTTTCTCCTGCCAAACCTATGAAGTTTACCGACTGACGCGTTAGCCACGGGCTTAGGGCATAATCCGCCACCACCCACTGGATTGCATCGTGCCAATCAGCTAAAAGATGCCCAGCGCCAATAAGAGTTCAGAAGTGTGCGGTATTTATCTGAACAACACCCGAACAACAATAGACGCTCTCCGGTCCCAAGGCTGCGAGAAAGGATTTTCATGAAGAAGCTGTGTTTGCTGGGCCTTGTTGTCAGTTTGGCCACTCATTCCGTATTAGCCGAAACAAAGCCCGCAGTGCTCAAGGACAAGGACGCCTTCGTCAGTGACCTGCTCAAGCAGATGACCCTTGATGAGAAGATCGGCCAATTGCGCCTGATCAGCATCGGCCCCGAAATGCCCCGCGAACTGATCCGCAAGGAAATCGCCGCCGGTCGCATCGGCGGCACCTTCAATTCGATAACCCGCCCGGAAAACCGTCCGATGCAGGACGCAGCCATGCGCAGCCGGTTGAAGATCCCGATGTTCTTCGCCTATGACGTGATCCACGGCCACCGCACGATATTCCCCATCAGCCTGGCCCTGGCTTCCAGCTGGGACATGGACGCCATCGGCCACTCCGGGCGCATCGCCGCCCAGGAAGCTGCCGCCGACAGCCTCGACATCACCTTCGCGCCGATGGTCGACATCTCCCGCGACCCGCGCTGGGGCCGTACCTCCGAAGGCTTTGGCGAAGACACCTACCTGACCTCGCGCATTGCCGAAGTGATGGTCAAGGCCTTCCAGGGCAGCAGCCCGGCCAAGGCCGACAGCATCATGGCCAGCGTCAAGCACTTCGCCCTGTATGGCGCGGTGGAAGGCGGTCGCGACTATAACGTGGTCGACATGAGCCCGGTCAAGATGTACCAGGACTACCTGCCGCCCTACCACGCCGCCATCAAGGCTGGCGCCGGTGGCGTGATGGTTGCGCTGAACTCGATCAACGGCGTACCCGCCACCGCCAACACCTGGCTGATGAACGACCTGCTGCGCAAGGACTGGGGCTTCAAGGGCCTGGCCGTGAGCGACCACGGTGCGATCTTCGAGCTGATCAAGCACGGCGTGGCCAAGGACGGGCGTGAAGCCGCCAAGCTGGCGATCAAGGCCGGGATCGACATGAGCATGAACGACTCGCTCTACGGTAAGGAATTGCCAGGCCTGCTGAAGTCCGGCGAGATCGAACAGAGCGACATCGACAACGCCGTGCGCGAAGTGCTCGGCGCCAAGTACGACATGGGCCTGTTCGCCGACCCGTACCTGCGCATCGGCAAGGCCGAGGATGACCCGGCCGACACCTACGCCGAAAGCCGCCTGCACCGCGCCGACGCACGTGACGTGGCACGCCGCAGCCAGGTGCTGCTGAAAAACCGGAACAACACCCTGCCGCTGAAAAAGGACGCGACCATCGCCCTGGTCGGCCCGCTGGCCAAGGCGCCGATCGACATGATGGGCAGCTGGGCCGCTGCCGGTAAACCCGCGCAATCGGTGACCCTGCTGGACGGCATGAACGCCGTGATCGGCGACAAGGGCAAGGTGATCTATGCCCGTGGCGCCAATATCACCAACGACAAGAAAGTCGTCGACTACCTCAACTTCCTGAACTTCGATGCCCCGGAAGTTGTGGATGACCCGCGCTCGTCCCAGGACATGATCGACGAAGCCGTCAAGGCCGCCAAAGGCGCCGATGTGGTCGTGGCCGCCGTGGGCGAGTCCCGTGGCATGTCCCACGAATCGTCGAGCCGCACCGACCTGAACATCCCGCAGAGCCAGCGCGACCTGATCAAGGCTTTGAAAGCCACCGGCAAACCGCTGGTGCTGGTGTTGATGAACGGCCGTCCGCTGTCGATTGTCGAGGAGAACGAACAGGCTGACGCAATCCTGGAAACCTGGTTCGCCGGCACCGAAGGCGGCAACGCTATCGCTGACGTGCTGTTCGGTGACTACAACCCGTCGGGCAAGCTGCCGATCACCTTCCCGCGTTCGGTGGGGCAGATTCCGACCTACTACAACCACCTGAGCATTGGCCGGCCGTTCACTCCGGGCAAGCCGGGCAACTACACCTCGCAGTACTTCGATGACACCACCGGGCCGCTGTTTCCGTTCGGTTACGGCTTGAGCTACACCAGTTTCAGCCTGTCGGACATGGCGCTGTCGTCCACCACCCTGAACAAGACCGGCAAGCTCGACGCCACCGTGGTGGTGAAAAACACCGGCAAGGTCGATGGCGAAACCGTGGTGCAGCTGTATATCCAGGACGTGGCCGGCTCGATGATCCGCCCAGTGAAGGAATTGAAGAACTTCCAGAAGATCATGCTCAAGGCGGGCGAAGAGCGCGCGGTGCACTTCACCATCACCGAGGAAGATTTGAAGTTCTACAACACCCAGCTGAAGTTTGCGGCTGAGCCGGGCGAGTTCAATGTGCAGATCGGGTTGGACTCGCAGGATGTGAAGCAGCAGAGCTTCGAACTGCTCTAACTGATCGTTCCCACGCTCCGCGTGGGAACGCAGCCCGGGACGCTCCGCGTCCCAAAGCTTGACGCAGAGCGTCACAAGAGGCATTCCCACGCGGAGCGTGGGAACGATCTAAAATGTGGGAGCGGGCTTGCTCCCACATTTGATTGGGGTGTTCTGGCTTATCCGCGGCGGTCCAGCAGGTTGACCACCAACCGATCAATCCACCCCCACACCCGCTGCTTCACCCGCCGCCACAACGGCCGCGACTGCCATGCCTCAAGGCTCACCGCCTGGCTCAGGGCAAAATCCCGCTCGAAACTCCCCACCACTGCCAACGTCAATTCCGGGTCCAACGCTTCCAGGTTCGCTTCCAGGTTGAAGCGCAGATTCCAGTGATCGAAGTTGCACGAGCCAATGCTCACCCAATCGTCCACCAGCACCATTTTCAAGTGCAGGAAGCACGGCTGGTATTCAAAGATCTGCACCCCGGATTTGAGCAAACGCGGGTAGTAACGGTGCCCGGCATACCGCACCGACGGGTGATCGGTACGTGGCCCGGTCAACAGCAAACGCACATCCACCCCGCGCCCCGCCGCCCGGCGCAGGGCACGCCGTACGCTCCAGGTCGGCAGGAAATACGGCGTGGCCAGCCAGATACGCTGGTGGCCGCTGTTCAGCGCACGGATCAGTGACTGCAAGATATCCCGATGCTGGCGGGCGTCGGCATAGGCCACACGCCCCAGCCCCGGTCCTGTCGCTGGCACCTTGGGCAAGCGTGGCAGGCCAAAATGCGTGGCCGGTTTCCAGGCTCTACGATCGTCGTTCGCCAGCCACTGACGGTCGAACAACGCCTGCCAATCCAGCACCAGCGGGCCACGAATCTGCACCATCACTTCGTGCCAGTCGGCGGTGTCTTCCCCGGGCGTCCAGAATTCATCCGTCACGCCGGTGCCGCCGACCACGGCGATGGTCTGGTCGATCAACAACAGCTTGCGGTGGTCCCGATAGAGGTTGCGCATCCAGCGGCGCCAGCTCAGGCGGTTGTAGAAACGCAGGTCCACCCCGGCGTCGATCAACCGCCGACGCAGGCCCAGGGTAAACGCCAGGCTGCCGTAGTCATCGAACAGGCAACGTACGCGCACGCCACGTTCGGCGGCCGCCACCAGGGCCTGAACCATCGCCTCGGCACACGCGCCCGCCTCCACCAGATACAGCTCCAGCGCCACCTGTTGCTCGGCCTGGGCGATGCCTTCCAGCATGCGCGGGAAGAAACTCGGGCCGTCGACCATCAGCTCGAAACGGTTGGCGCTGCGCCACGGGAACACTGCGCCGCTCATGTCAGCGCGCCGTGAAAATCAGTACCGCACCCACCGGCACCGACAGGCTGATCTGCGACAGCCCGGCGGCCTTGCGCAATGCGGCTACCCCCGGCAGCAAATCGAAATCCTCGGCGTGCACCACCAATGGCTCCAGGGTGACCACCTGGAAGCGTCGGTCATCCAGGCGGGTCGCCAGCAATTCGGTGCTGTAGGTCTGGGTCTTGCCGTGCAGGGTCACCGACAGCGGCAGGCGCAGCTCGTATTGCGCGCCGGGGGCCAGGTCGTTGATCGGTTGCAGGTTGATCTGCGCATTGATCACCGCGTCCGGGTAGGTCTTGATCTCGAACAGCTCATTGCGCATGCGCTCGTCGCGCAGCGGGATGCCGCTGTTGATCGACTCCAGTTCGACTTCCAGCTGCGCCGCGCCTTTGCTGTCGACCTTGCCATGCAGCACCAGGAAGCGCTGCACTTCAGCGATGTCGGTGTTCTTGGTGGTGACGAACGACAGGCGCGAGGACTCGTTGTCCAGGTACCAGTCGGCGTGGGCAGGCACGGCGGCAGCGGCCAGCAGCAGGAAGGCCATGGGTTTGAACAGGGACATAAAGACTCTTGGGGCAAAAAACCTGGGCGAACAGTAACAAAGACCTCCTGTAGGAGCGAGCTTGCTCGCGAAGGTTGCCAACGATGACGCGGGCATTCTGAATGAACGCGGTGCCTGTGAGTTCTTCGCGAGCAAGCTCGCTCCTACGGGGGAACGGTGGTCAGGCCAACGCCTGCTGCACATCGCGAATCGTCGACTCCAGGCTGGCCAGGTGCAGGCTCAGCACCCGTTCCACCGGTGCCTGATCCATCGGCCAATGCAGCGCCATGCTGCCCACCAACCGGCCATTGGCCCGGACCGGCAAGGCCACCGCGCGAATCAGGAACGGCAGGCGCACCGGATATTCCCAATAGCCTTCGGTGCGTTGGCCAAACCCCTGGTGCTGGGATTGTTCACACGCCCGGTATTGATCGTCTTCCGCCACATGCTCACGACCGGCCAGGCGCTGCACTTCATCCGCCGACAATTGCGCCAGGCACGCCTTGCCCATGGCCGAGTGAAACAGGCTGGCATGCTGGCCGACGATCTGGCAATTGTTCGGGTAGAGCTTGCGCAGCACCGTGGGGATCGCGCTTTCCATCACTTCCAGGCGCTCGCCGTCGAAGCTCGACAGGTCCACCACCAGGCCGGTGCGCTCGCTGAGGTCCAGCAGCCACGGCGCGGCGCTTTCCACCAGTTGGCGCTTGAAGCGTTGCTGGGTGTCGCCGAACAACCGTCTGGCCCGCAGGCGGTAACGCCGGTCGCTGAGCCCACGATAGATCCAGCCCTGTTCCTGCAAGGTCAGCAGCATCCGCGAGACCGTGGCCTTGGGCAGGTGAGTCAGGTAATGCAACTCTTCCAGCCCCAGCGCCTGATGCTCGCCGAGCAATTCGATGATCGCCAGTGCCCGCCCTACTGAGCGTACGGTTCCCGTCTCGGCGTCGCTGCCCATGTGTCGATCTCCTTGATGCCGATGGATGATCTGATTTCACAGCAAGATACAGGCCCGTCGCGGCTCAACCGGTCGCCGAGAGGCAAGCGGGTGGGCGCCGCTGCACCCAGCGGGTCAGTTGTTCGTGGGCGTACGCCAGTTGCAACACTGTCCTGTCCGCCTGGGCCGGGCCGATGATCTGCAGGCCCATGGGCAAGCCCCGGGGGTTGAAACCCACCGGCACGTTCATGCTCGGCAGGCCGGCCAGGGTGGGGCCGATCACCACTTCCATCCAGCGATGGTAGGTGTCCATCTCGCGCCCTGCGACGAGGCGTGGCCAGGCTTGTTGTGCATCGAAAGGGAACACTTGGGCGGTGGGCAGCAACAGGAAATCGTAACGTTCGAACAGTTTGCCGAGGGCGCGGTACCAGTCGCTGCGGTTGATCGAAGCCTGGTAAACGTCCGCCGCACTCAGTTGCAATCCGCCCTGCACTTCCCATTGCGCCTCCGGCTTGAGCAGTGCACGTTTTTGCGGGTCGGCGTACGCCGCGCCGAGGGAGCCCTGGATCAGCCAATGGCGGTGCACCAGCCAGGTCTGCCACAGGCGTTCCAGAGAAAATTCCGGTTGGCAGTGCTCGACCTCGCAACCCAGCGCAGCGAAGTCCTTGAGGGCCGATTCGCACAGGCTCATCACGCCGTCTTCCATCGGCAGGTAACCGTTGTAATCCCCGAGCCAGCCCAAGCGTGCACCCTTGAAGTCGCGCTGCAATGGCTCACCCAACACCGCTGGATCCTCCTTGAGCGACAGCGGCACCCGAGGGTCGTAGCCGGCCTGCACACTCAGCAGCCGCGCCACATCCGCCACGCTGCGACCCATCGGGCCTTCCGTGGCCAGTTGCTGGACGAACAGCTCCGGCGCCGGCCCGTGAGGCACCCGACCCTGGGACGGACGCAGGCCAAATACGTTATTGAACGCCCCCGGGTTTCGCAGCGAGCCCATCATGTCGCTGCCATCCGCTACCGGCAGCATGCGCAATGCCAGCGCCACCGCCGCGCCGCCGCTGCTGCCACCGGCCACCAGGCGCGGGTCATAGGCGTTGACGGTGGTGCCGAACACGCTGTTGTAGGTCTGCGAGCCCAGGCCAAATTCCGGCACGTTGGTCTTGCCGATGATGATCGCGCCACTGGCCCGAACCCGCGCCACGCTGATCGCATCTTCTTGAGGAACATGCTCGGCGAACAGCGGCGAACCGAGGGTGGTGCGCAGGCCCTGGGTCGCCGCCAGGTCCTTGATGGCCTGGGGCATGCCGTGCATCCAGCCACGGGATTGGCCTTGGTCCAACTCGCGATCACGCTGCGCCGCTTCGGCCAGCACGTCCTCATGGGAGCGCAGCGAGACCAGCGCATTCACCGTCGGGTTGAAGCGTTCGACCTGGGCCAGATACGCCTGCATCACTTCATGGCAGGACACCTGCCGCGCATGGATCGCCCGAGACAGTTCGATGGCATCCAGTTCAACAATACTCAAGGTTTCACCTCGCTGGAAAACGGCGCCGGTCGTTTCGCCCGTGGCGCCTCATGCATGCAGTAAGTGCCCAGCAGCGTCAGGACGCAAGCGAACAGCACATAAAATGCCGGGGCTACCGGCGTGCCCAGCACCTTGCTGAGCCAGGTGACGATCAACGGCGCAAAGCCCCCGAATACCATCACCGCCACGTTGTAAGCCACCGACACCCCGGTGGAGCGTACTTCGATGGGAAACTGCTCGGCCAGGGCCGTCGGCGCCGGGCCGAAAAAGCCGCCGATGGCAGTGCACAACATCACCTGCATCACCAGCAAACGCTCGATGGACGGTGCCGCCGCGACCCACACATACAGCGGGTACACCATCACAAAAAACGCCAGGGTGAACGCCATCAATACCGGGCGCCGACCGAACCGATCCGACAGCAGGCCGGACAGCGGAATCACCACGGTCATCAGCGCCACCGCGAACATCTGCACCATCAACACCTGGTCCAGCGGCAGGCCGAGGTTCTTGTGGGCAAAGGTCGGCATGTTCACCAGCACCACGTAGAACGACACCGTTGCACCACAGGCCAGGCCCATCGAAACCAAGATGCTGCGGCGGTGGTCGCGGATGACGTCCATCAAGCTCGGCGCCGCACCCTTGGCCTGTTTGCGTGCCTCGATAAATTCCTCGGGGTCTTCCATGTGCCGGCGGATCCACAAGCCCACCGGGCCGATCAGCAAGCCGAAGATGAACGGCAGGCGCCAGCCCCAGACTTCAAGGGTTTGCGGCTCGAAGAAGTGCGTGACCAACGCCACCATCGCCGCGCCGCCGAACACCGCCAGGCACTGTCCCACCAACTGCCAGGAACCGTACAGGCCCTTGCGATGGGCCGGCGCGCTCTCCACCAGGAACGCCGTGGCACTGGCGTATTCACCGCCGGTGGCAAAGCCCTGGAGCATGCGCGCAACCACGATCAGCATCGGCGCGCCCATGCCGATGGCAGCATAGCTGGGGGCGAAAGCGATCAGGGCGATGGAGATGGTCATCAACCGGATGATCAGTTGCATCGCAGCCTTGCGGCCTTTGCGGTCCGAATACATGCCCAGCAGAATCCCGCCCACCGGGCGCATGAAGAAGCCGACGCCAAAGGTGGCCAGGGCCATCAGCAGCGAGGCGTATTCATCCTCCGAGGGGAAAAACTGCCGGGCGATAATGCTGGCGAGAAAGCCGTAGACGATGAAGTCATACCATTCCAGCGCATTGCCGATCACCGCCGCCACCACTTGGCGGGTGCGGGATACACCTTGTTTTGAAGCCTGCATGGGAACACTCCATTCAACCAGTCGGAAAAGGGTCCAGCGGCAGAAAAAAGAGGTCGTCAGGCGGGCTTGAGCCAGCTCTCGGCCAGCGCGCCCCAGTAGGCGGCGCCGGTCAACAGGATGTCGTCGTTGAAGTCATAGGCGGGGTTGTGGACCATCGGCCGCGACACGCCGTTGCCGATAAACAGGTAGCTGCCGGGGCAGCGTTGCAGCATCCAGGCGAAGTCTTCGCTGCCCATCAACTTGGTGGTGTTGCCGTCGACGGCATCTTCACCCAGCAGGGCGACGCCGACCTGGCGGGCGAATTCGGTTTCTTCGGGATGGTTGACCAGCACAGGATAGGCCGGGCGATGTTCGATCTGCGCGGTGCAGCCGAAGCTCGCGGCCTGGGTCAGGATGATCGCCTTGACCCGCTCCAGCATCAGTTCACGCACGTTTGCATCCAGGGCACGCAGGCTCAAACGCAACAGTGCTTGCTGGGGAATCACGTTGGCCGCCTGGCCCGCTTGCAGGGCACCGACGGTCACCACGGCGGCTTCCTGGGCATTGATATTGCGCGCCACCACGGTCTGCAATGCCATGACCATACTGGCGGCGGCCACCAGCGGGTCGACCGTCAGGTGCGGCATGGAGCCATGGCCACCGACGCCTTCGAGGGTCACGGTGAGCAGGTCCTGGGAGGCCATCATCGGTCCAACGCGCAGGCCCAGATGGCCGGCGGGCAAGCCCGGCATGTTGTGCATGCCGAACAATGCGTCGCAGGGAAACCGCTCCAGCAAGCCGTCGGCGAGCATGGCTTCGGCGCCGCCCTGGCCTTCTTCGGCGGGCTGGAAAATCAGGTTCAGGGTGCCGTCGAATTGACGGGTCGCGGCCAGGTAACGCGCGGCGCCCAGCAGCATGGTGGTGTGGCCGTCATGACCGCAGGCATGCATGCAGCCGGCGTGTTGGCTGCTGTAGCTGGCGCCGGTGTTTTCGATGATCGGCAACGCGTCCATGTCGGCGCGGATACCGAGCTTGCGCGAGCTGCTGCCATTGCGCAGCACACCCACCACGCCGGTCTGGCCGATGCCGGTGTGGACTTCGTAGCCCCAGTTACGCAGCGATTGCGCCACGAGGGCGGAGGTGCGGTTTTCTTCAAAGCCCAGTTCGGGGTGGGCGTGAATGTCCTGACGCACGGCGTGCAGGTCGCTGGCGACATCGCTCAGCCAATCCAGGATGTGCTGGTGTGGGCTCATGGTGATTCTCCTCGCAGGCGGGTGTTCCCGTTCTTTTTCGTTGCACACCGCCAGATAACCGCGATGTGCGCAGGAGGACAATCAAAGGTGGTTCCACCCTGTGGAACCTCAGCCCCACCTGTGGCTGCATTAGGGCAAGAGGCGGCAGCCCTCGCGTTGGCCCAGCCATTGGGCACTGTGTGTGCGGCCCAGGCCGCTGGCGGTCACGAGGTGTTTTTCAGGGTTGTCGGTGAAGGCGCTGGTGGGCACGTATTGCTTCACATAACCCTGGCAATAATCAGCGGGATTGCCCTCCGCATATCGGCAGGAGCAGTACTCCTTGGCGGTGTAGGCCGCGATGATGTCGGGGAAGGCTTGCAGGTTGACCCGCTCGTGCCAGACCCAGCCGAGCAACACGAGTAACAGCAGGATCAACAGACTGACGAAGGGATGACGGCGGATCATGGTTGCACCGCTGCAAGGACGCGCTTGAGGAGTTCGTTGTGGCGATAGCTGCCGTCGCGGTCGTCACCGTAGCGCACGATGACCAGCTGTTTTTCGGGCATCACGTAGAGCGCCTGCCCCCAGTGGCCGAGGGCGGCGAAGGTGTCGGCGGGCGCGTCCGGCCAGGGTCTGGCGGCACCCTGCACTTCGCGGTTGAGCCACCATTGGCCGCCCGGAACGGCTTCGTCCTGGCCCGCCTTGTACTTGTCGAACGGTTGGCGATTGAACGCGACCCACTCCTTGGGCAGCAATTGTTGCTCGCCCCAACGGCCGTCGCGCTGCATCAGCAGGCCGACGCGGGCCAGGTCGCGGGCGGTGAGGTAGGCGTATGAGGACGCGACGAAGGTTTCCTCGGCATCGCTTTCCCAGGTGGCGTTGCGGATGCCCAGTGGCTGGAACAGGGTGGTCCATGGGTAGTCGACGTAGGCCTTGTGGCCGAGCATGCCCTTGAGGGTGGCGGACAGGATATTGCTGTCGCCACTGGAATAGCGGAATGCCTGGCCGGGGGCGCTGGAGGTCGCGGTGTCGGCGGCGAACTCGGCCATGTCGTGGTGGCCGCGGGTGTAGAGCATGGCGACCACCGAGGATTTCAGCGGGGCGTATTCGTAGTCTTCCTGCCAGTCGAGGCCCGAGGCCCAGTGCAGCAGGTCGGCCATGGTCACGCCGGGGTGTTGTTTCATCGGCGGGTAAAAGCGCGCGGCGGGGTCGGTGAGTTTGAAGCGGTTTTCGCCGAAGGCCACGCCGAGCACGGTGGCCATCAGGCTTTTGCTGATGGACCAGGTCAGGTGCGGGGTGCTGGCGGTGGTGGGGGCGGCGTAGCGTTCGTAGATGATCTGGCCGTCGCGGATGACCAGTAAGGCGTCGGTGCGGACGCCCTTGCGGGTGGTGTCGTCGCGGGGTGGGAAGGCGTAGTCATCCAAGGCCTTGGCTGCCGGGCCGGTCAGGGGCTGGCCTTGGGACCATTCCTTCTCCGGCCAGGTTTCGGCGTGGGCTGTCAGGGTGAACAGCAGCGCGGCGTATAGGAGGCCTTTGAACATGGATTGGGACTCGGGGGCATTCAAGCCCGCGAGCCTAGCCCAGGGGGATGACGGTTTTGTTACGGACTCTGGGGTGAGTACATATCCGTTATTTGGGTGATGGCTGATATGGGTTCCGCTCTTACAGCGGCTCACTTTTGAACAGCGCAAAAGTAAGC
>NZ_JACAPM010000060.1:0-7221 GCF_013385695.1 Pseudomonas sp. D8002 | reverse complement strand
CGTGGAGTGGTGGCTTACACACCCAAGGAAAAGCTGGTCGAATGGATCACCAACGGCACCACCGATTTTAGCTTCAACGGAGGCCCGGCCTCTGATACATCCGGTACGGCGGATCAATAAAAACCGACCAAGTGTCTAGCCGGCATCTCTGTCCTTCGGGCTCCTTGCTGTTCTAGCTCGCAGATCAAACACCTTGAGACTACTTAGGGGCGGGACGCTCATAAGGTGCTCTCAGGGTATGCCTATACCCGCAAGACACTTGCTGATTCATCACTGAGCTATGCTGGGTCGTAAAAAAGGAGTCCATGTAGATGCCCAGTGAATACTCACTGTCAGACGTTCTGGAAAGGATGTACCAGAATCAGCTCGCTCTCGAAGCTGCGCTCATGGAGCTGACGCTCCAGGTGGAAGCCCAGGGGCATGCGGAAGTAGGCGACAACGTCCGTGGTGCGCTTTACACAATTGGGGAGAACGCTGGCCACATAAAGCAGGGGCTGGCCCGTCTCAGAAAGCTTCCATGAGGCAGCCACTGGTCGATTTTGATCTCAAGCGAGTCAGGTGATCAGGACGTCACGGGTACGCCCAATGGCCTCTTTTGGGCCAGCTGGGGTCACCTACGATCTATGAAGCAGCCAAACCAAGTGAATACTTGTTCTACTTAAATGCCGAACTACCCAAATATGATCGGGTTATTTAGGTGAGCTCTTGATCCATTTAAATGCCAAGAATCGTGGAAATTCCCATTTCTTTGGGTATAAAGACTGAACCTTGTTATTAGGGATCGGTTCGGACATGCTAGCCAATTGAAATCCATATTTGGCGAACGTCACTATATATCGCTCAATTGGCCGATGAATGTGCGTGGTTTTAAACTCGGAATCAGATAAAGATATCTTGAAGGGAGCCTTAATCATCAGCTCTTTGCTATAAGAAAACCACGACTCTTTTTCATACCCCCAATATCTTGGCCAAAAGCACGGATGAGGAATGGTAGCTACAAATTCATCGCCTTTTTGTGCCACCCTTGAGAGGGTTTGAGCAAATTTGTCGAGCTGCGGATCTGCCGATAACATCATGGCTGCTAGAAAAACATTTTTCTCGGTTCGTGACTTTAGATGAGTTTCGCAGTCTTCAAAGTCGGAGTTGATGAATTCAATGTTTGAAAAAAATGACAGTATAGATTTCGCAATGTTAATGCTCTGCAACGATGGTTCGACACACACGACTTTTTTAAACCTTGCGGCTAAGCGGCCCGTAAGCTCACCAGTCCCAGAACCGATGTCGACCAAGGTTGCCTCATCATCCTGACCAACAAGTGACTCAACCAATGGAGCCATGACATGAGTAAATGTGATATCTAATCCGTTGAAGATTTGCTGATGCCGTTCTGAGGCAAGGCAGTCCCACTCTTTGGCCAATTCTTGGGAGGATATGCTGTCAACGTACGAAAACCGTGAGCTCATAATTGGTTTTCACCTTTTTTTTGAGAAATATTTTTAGCTATTTGCACAAGCTCGTAGGCCAGTTGAAATGAGGGGTGTGCGCCAGAGCTGAACTCCTCAACTACCTGCTTATCTGCTTGCGCTCTTCCAATGGCAACTTTACTGCCGTCCCTACCATAGAATGCGATAGTAAAGCGGGCGCTTGGGTCACTGAGTAACTCCCGGCCATACACATAAATCTGAGCCCCTTTCGTTTCCAGCTCTCTCGAAAAATCAGTATGGTTTGGCAGACAAATTATCAGCTCACCGTTTTCCGCTTTTTCACGCAGCAAGTTCTGTGACTTATCACCTTTTGCCCAACTCATGTCACGAGTCCAAATTGCTACTCGTCCTCCATAGGCTATCCAATGAAGCATGTAGTTGCGAATAGAATCAGGGTCGGATTGTTTAAATACTCTTTTTCCTTCTGCTACATATATCTCATAAGACACTAAAAATATGTACAGAAAAACCAAAACCACCCCGACTATCGATATGACCGATGCTGAGGCCGGGGTTAATTTTTCCACATCCACAAGGGGGTAGACAGTTGCAAGTAACGCAACCATGCTCAGAAAAATAAGAACCAACTTAACAGTTAAGGCTAGTACGTTGCGGGAGTGTTTCGGGCGAGGCCATTGCGCTTTTTTTCTAAACATCCTTGTCACCTCAAAGCAAATCCGCTGGAGAAAATTCTTCGTACGTAGCCATTTTGGGCAGTGCGCTGATTTTACAGCATTGATTTTCATAACATCCTGCCCTGTGTTGGTCGCAGCGAGTTTACCGCTTTTTTCTGCACCTGCGATGCTGCGTAGTGCGTCACTGGGGATGAGAGCGGAGGCCTATTCTTCAAGGTAAGAAGCTGGTCGCCCCTAAAAGGGATCAGATTTTCTGATTCGGCATAAAATGCATGACCAAACCAGAAATTAAGAAATCGAATCAGGCAATCCGACCGACGCTCAGCGCTAGAATGACGCCATCACGCAGGCTCGCTGGTTTCTCAGATGCTACGGCCATCTAGGCAATAGACATGGAAACTGAAAAACCTTAGCTTGCTGAAACAAGGGATCAATGGAGCGAAAACGGGATGAATGACTCTTTTTCCAAGCGCAACGGATTTCATCGCACCCAAGAGCGTGAAATCACCATCAGGGAGGATGCGCCTGAGGAGCTGCGTGGGTATTTGGTTCAACTGGCCTACGAGTGCGGATTCAAGCCCTCAGGTCTGCGGGCTATTCTTTGTAAAGCCCTAAAAAAACAGCCTGATTCGAACAACTGGAGCGAATTTCCCAACGTTGACTGGGAGGTGAACAATCTTCTCCAGGAATGTAAGTGGTACAAAGTTTATGACGTGATCGAGCGCATCCAAGCCGATTTGGGTCAGTACAACTACAACCCTGATACTTACGAACATTTTCACACTGAGTTAAATGACTATTTCGTAGAAAATGGCATTGGTTGGAAGCTTGTAGATGGCCTTGTCGAAATTCGCGGCCCGGAATCATTTGAAGTCATCGTAAAGAATGCTCGGGAGACCGAGCGCGCATTCGGCCACGTGACAGCTGGGAAGGAGTTGCACGAAGCAATTGGAGATCTCTCCCGTCGCCCCTCTCCTGATCCAACAGGTGCCATCCAACATGCGATGGCATCATTGGAGTGTGTTGCCCGAGAAATCACTGGTGATGTCAAAGCGAATCTGGGTGACATTCTCAAACGACACAACACCATCATTCCTCCCCCACTGGATCAGGCTGTAGCAAAAGCTTGGGGCTACGCATCTGAAAATGGTCGGCACATACGCGAAGGGCGAGAACCTTCATTCAATGAGGCTGAGTTGATAGTTGGCCTATGTGCCTCTCTCGGTAATTACCTTATTAAAAGTACGCAGGCGGACGAGCCAAATTGAGCACAGGATGGTGATTTCCATCCCTGCTAATGGGCGCGACCGTCACTGCAACAATGGTGGAGTGAAATGGTGCTGCCCCTGTGAAATACGTAGAAAATCTCGCAGGCTCGCACGCCCATTACCGTGCTGAAACGTCGCGATCACGTAGCGTGAGTTCTCTGTGGTAAGTACCCAAAATCGACCCTCGCGCTCCGCCTTAATCACGTCAGAAGTCCGGATCAGATGACCATCACCAAACCGCCCATATTGGTCTTTACGGTTGTGACCAAACACGACGCCTAATCCGGCACGAGCCTTTATGGATACTCTGCAGAGATAGGCTGTTATCGGTTTGTCGAAGCCTTGCGCTTGTGCTTTTAGGATTCGTTCGAGATCGAAATCCGTATGTCGTTTTCCATGAAAATTCACATCCAGAGTGTTCAACATAATTGCGCTCCTTTCGCAGCCCGTATGGCGTTACCAGGAAATCCACACGGAAACATCTGCGCTGATATCGTGTGGGATTCTTGGTAAATCTCAGGCTGTACGAATCATGTTCGCGTGATAGATCGGACGAAGGTTGCTCAGTGCATCAGTGTTGAAGCCAGGTTGGTGAGAGCTGTGATACTTGGAGCCGTTCTCCACATCTAGCAGGCACACAACACACTCGTTTTGGTCTTCGCCAAGCGTCACCTTGGTCAGTGCTTCCATGCGCCATCCTGCGGAGCCATTCATATATGCCGGCGTGACCACCTGAACGTCGGTGATGATCGTCTCCTCGTCTTGTGCAATCAGCACCTGCTGTAGTCGAGGTTCACTGTCGATCATTAGAACCACTTCTGTGGTTCGGCCCTTGTGCTGAGCCTGGACGGTGACGTGATACCAGTGATTTCGAAGAACTTTGGATACCTGATGCCATTGGTACTGGCCTTCACCAAACATCCCCGGCATGCCAAGCATATCGGCGTCGTGTGTTCTAAACATTGTATTTCCTGAGCCTCAAAGGGCTCCGTTACGAAGCGCATGTTAGAAGAAGGAAAATACTTCCTTCAGGCTGGCAGGCTGTTCATGGCCAGGGCCGATCAAGACGTAGACAGTGTTCCTCGTTTCGAACACGACCCCGTCGTGGAAACCGGTGCACATGCTTGAACGAACCCAATCCCCCCTCTCGAAACGGCCTTGGCTATCCTCGACCACGTTGTGAGCAAAAACGATCATTGGGAGCTGGCCCACTGCATGCAGTTTGGCGAGTTCGTCGGGAGTTACTTCGATTCGAAATATTGTCCAGTCTCTGACTAGGCAGTAGGGCTTTCTAGGAAATCGTTCGACTGATAAAGCTCGTGCCTCGGAAGTACCTAACAAGCCCTCAAGGGGCGTTCTCGGCCCTTTCATAAAGTCGGGCTCTTGGACGCTAGCCATAGGATTTACCTCAATTAATAACCCGGAAATTGACAATTCAACCCCGCTTGTTGGCGCTCGCCCCTCGCAAAGCGTCTCTCCGCACGGCAGCTGCGTTGGCTTGGAGGCGTCAATCGAATCGCGGGAAGCCAGCCTAAAAGCGCTGATCGCACCATAATACGGATGATAGTCCGTGTTATGGTTCTCCGCAATATGGCCTTATCCTCGATTTACTTGGGGAAATGTAATGGAGGCCGCAGAAGCCCTGGCTGTAGTAGTACGAGCATTGCGAAGAAGAAAGGGTTTTACGCAGGAAAACCTGATCACGATTGACCGTTCCTACTGGGGCCGGATAGAGCGTGGAGAGGTGAACATCACGATTGATGTGCTCATTCGTCTTGCAGCGCTGCTGGAGGTGGAGCCGGCCTCGCTGATTCTCATGGCGACGTGTCTACAGTCCGATGAGCCGTTTAGGGAGGGGCTAAAGCGTCTGAATAAGCAGCTAAATAGGATTTCGAAGGACAGGATTGATCAGGAGATGGAGTCATTAGCACAAGCAGGAAAGCTGCCGCCTGGTCGACCTGTCCGATCCGATGCGGCGCAAAAGGCGGCGGAGGCTAATCGCCTGAATAGTGAGGGCGTTCCGGTCGCTGAGATCGCGGAAGCGCTGGGACTGTCGAAGACCACTGTTCGCAGATATCTTAAAACAACCACATCCGAGCAAACTGATTCCGAATGATTTTTCAACGACAAGCTCCCGGCTAGAAATGTCACAGGAAGGACTGCTTTGGAGAATTGCATAGGAACACCTTGGCCCAACGGATCTTCATCAGGTTGTAGGCGCGACATGGGCGGATGTCAGGTTGACCGTTAGTAAAACAGTATCTATTCCGTTCATGCTGAGCCTTTAGCGGATAGACGATTCGACAAAGGAGGTCGGTAATGCGAGAAAGCGGCGAATTGGAAAAGGGGCGGCTTGAGCTGTTACGTAATGATCTGGCCAAAAGATTAGTAGGATTTTCTAGCGACGCTCCTACCATTGATATCTACGAACTGAGCAGCTCGCGATTGCATCGTGAGGATTTTCCAGTGCCGGAAATGCTCTTGCTTATGCTGCGAAATTTTCTGGGTTGGAAATGGTATGGGCCTCGCGAGAAGGTTCGATGGACAGTCTATGGCACATTCAGTGGAGAGCCAATCGCCATTGAGCTCGGCAAATTCGGCCTTAACTTGCTCAGCTCGCTAGCCCTGAATAAGAGTAGAAAGCGTATCGAGGGGCAGCTCAAAAGCGCTGTAAACATTGTCGAGAAATTCCTCAAACCGGTGCTCGAACGGCAGGTTTCTTCAGGCAATGTGACTATCGGCAATCACCTCAATGAATTCGTGTCACGTTATGAGTTTTTCCGAGGCCAAGCAGAAAAAGCGTTTCGACGTGCCAAGCGTAAAGCTAAGGAAAAGCTCAAGGAAGGGCACGAATTTCCTCAAGGCTTCATTTCTACGCTTATGAATAGTTACAACCGGAGCATAAAGGCGCAGCAGGAAGGCTTTTATCACTCGGTTGCCATGGTTGATGCATATTTCAGCGCCTTAGAGCATAGATTGAATTTGCTCCGTGCCTTTACCGGCGTTCCTTTGCCTGAGGATGGTTTCAAAGCCTTCATGTCTAAGACTTGGAATGAGAAGCTCGACGAGCTTTTAGGAGCAAATCCATCGCCTAAAGCACGGAAAACGCTTCAGGGAATGCGAGATATCAAGGAACGTATTCGTAATCCATTCGCCCACGGTGGTTACGAAAATGATAAAGGGGCGTTGCATGTGCATATACCGAGCATCGGAACCGTTCCTGGGAATATGACAAAATTTGGCAAAAGTGCCCGGTTCTCTTTGATCCCTATAGGGGCCAATGATCACGAGTTAAATTGCGCCATCTTCGATGATGTAGACAAGTTGCTATCCATGGGGCATCTCGCCGGCGCCTACCGGCTGATGGAGGCTGGCATTGACCCTTCGTTCGACGAAGAATCGTTGCAGTCTTACAAGGAGGCAACCTCGGGCGGGGAGGAAGCGTTGGAGAGGTTTATCGACCACTGGAGTCATCTGTGGGAGCTTCACACCAACATGGACTACTAGCGCCTGGAGGGACAGACACTCGTTACTATCAGACTCCCAATGGCTGCGTCGGTCTCTAAAAGGGCAGGTCTTCATCTCTTATCCCCTCAGGCTCCTCTGGAGTTTGTGGTGTCAGCGCTTGATAGATACTTTCAAGGCGAATCTGTAACTCATCAAAGGTGACCACAAGCACATCCTTGAGCCCATTTCGATATTGCTCAAAAGCTTCCTGCTTATCCTCTTCTTCCGGAGTGCGGCCAATTATGACGATGGCCGCAACTGCATGTGCGTGAACACGCTCTTTGAAGCCACGCGCTAGGCTATCTGTAAGCGGCCGGCGAACACACC
>NZ_JACAPM010000006.1:215101-280782 GCF_013385695.1 Pseudomonas sp. D8002 | reverse complement strand
GCCGGAGTGCGGGCATGCCGAGCCTAGGCGAGGCACCGAGTGGTGGGGCAAAGCGTTTTTTGGTTACTTTTTTAGGCGTTTGTAAAAAAGTGACCCGCTGTAAGAGCGGAACCATAAGCAGCCGTTACCGCAGCAACGGATATGTACCCAAAACCAACATTAAGGATTCCGAACACTCAAAAGACTCATCAACCCCGCCAACGGAAAATCCCCCTCCAACTCCGCCAAACTCGCCGTACTCATAGCCTGCGGCTGCCGAAAATGCCCATGCTGCAAATAACTGATCAGCCCCCCCACAAACGGCTGATGACTAACCAACAACACATCATCGTCATTATCGAGATGCTTGAGCACCTCCAGCGGATTACTCTCGGGCGTCAACCAAGGCACAGTGCGGATCTCAGGCTCAAACCCCAACGCCTCCCGCACCAACTGCGCCGTCTGCTGCGCCCGCACATACGGACTGGCAATAATCGCCCGCACAGGCTGCCCAATCAGATGCCCCGCACTGCGCAACACCTCATCGCGCCCATGGGCCGTCAAATTACGCTCGGCATCCGTACGCGCATGCCCCTCGGCCTCACCGTGACGCAACACCCACACCTTCATAGCTTGGGTTCCTCATCACGCGCCGGATGCGGTGCAGGCGGCACACTGTGAGCAGCCTCACCTTCCGGTGCACGGGGCGTCGGCCAATCGGCAAACGGCCAAGGCTTCTGATCACTGTGAAAACTGCCAAACCGCCCAATCTGCGCCAAGAACTGACTCAGGCTGTCACCAAAATTCATCAGCCCCAGGTTCGGCGCCCCATACACCAGGCGATAAACCAGTTGCACCACCACCAGCGCGCCCAGCAGAAACTGCGCCACTTGCCACACCAGGGCAAACACCAGCATCCACAGCACACGCAGGCCAATGGATTCGTACTTGGGAGCTGCTTTCGGATCGTTCATGACGCGTTCCTCAGTTGAAACCACTGGTGGAAATAAAGTCGACATCGGTCTTCGGCTCGGCGCGCATCAGCAACTCGATGACCTGGTTCAAGGTGCGCCCTTCAAACAGGATCGCGTGCAACCCGGCAACCAGCGGCATATACACCCCGACCTCCTGAGACTTGGCCTTCAGCACCTTCAGGGTGTTGACGCCTTCCGCCACTTCGCCCAAACGCGTCACGGCGTCTTCCAGGCTCAAGCCCTGGCCAAGGGCAAAACCGACCTGATAGTTGCGGCTTTTCGGTGACGAGCAGGTGACGATCAGGTCGCCCACACCCGCCAGGCCAAGGAAGGTCATCGGGTTGGCGCCCTGATTGACCGCAAACCGGGTCATCTCGGCCAGGGCGCGAGTGATCAGCATGCTCTTGGTGTTTTCACCCATGCCCAGCGCAACCGCCATGCCGGCGATGATCGCGTAGACGTTCTTCAACGCCCCGCCCAGCTCGACGCCGAAACGGTCGGCACTGGCGTACACGCGGAAGGTGCGACCGTGCAGCACCTCCTGCACCCGCTCGCAGAGTTCTTCGTCTTCACTGGCGATCACCGTGGCAGTCAGCGCGTGCTCAGCCACTTCCCGCGCCAGGTTCGGCCCGGACAACACGCCAATCCGCGCTTCGGGGGCGATTTCTTCAAGGATCTCGCTCATCAACTTGAAGGTGTGCGCCTCAATGCCCTTGGTCAGGCTCACCAGCAGCTTGCCCGCCAGCCGCTCGGCATGGGGTGCAAGCACCGAACGCAAAGCGCTGGAGGGCAGCGCGACGAAGCACAGGTCGCACTCGTCCAGCGTCGCCTGTAAATCAGTCACCGGCTCCACGGCCGGCAGAATCTTGATGCCTTTAAGGTAACGGGGGTTTTCCCGGTTGACCCGAATGGCTTCGGCTTGCTCGGGGTCACGCATCCATTGGCGCACCCGGTGACCATTTTCAGCCAGCAGATTAGCCACGGCGGTACCAAAACTTCCGCCTCCCAGGACCGCAATAGGGCGCTGTTCAGTCATATGCAATCCGTTAATCCATAGCAGTGGCGATGGCCGCATTATACGGAGCGACCCGCCTGCGGCCAGCCCCCGCGTCAATTCAAACGCTTGTCGGAAAATGCGACATTTGTGCGAAGTAATTACAGGGCCGACGACTGGCAAAAGGCCCCACCTCAGTTAACATGGGCGGCTATCCGTAATTATCAAGGCCGTGCCGTGTATTTGGGCCCTCCTCCACGCTCATCCCTTCTGCTGACGTTGTTGTGCATGCCGTGGTGCAGTGTGCCGGTGCTGGCTGACGACCTGTTCCTCGACAGCCAGCCGCTGCCGCAGGTGCTGACCGCCACCCGGCTCAAGCAATCGGCCGCCGCCGTGCCCGGCAGCATGACGGTGATCGACAGCGAGCTGATCAAGGCCAGCGGCGCACGGGATATCCCCGAACTGCTGCGGCTGGTGCCCGGGATGATGGTCGGCTACACCACCGGCAACCAGGCCGCCGTGAATTACCACGGCACCCAGGCGGGCGATGCGCGGCGCATGCAGGTGTTGATCGATGGGCGCTCGGTGTACCGCGCGGGCCTGGCCACGGTGGACTGGAGCGATATTCCGGTAGCCCTGGAAGACATCGACCGCATCGAGGTCTTCCGCGGCCCCAATACCGTCAGCTACGGCGCCAACGCGCTGATGGCCGTCGTCAACATCCTCACCCGCTCGCCGGCCAACAGCCATGGCACGCGGATGAAACTCACCCAGGGCGGCCGAGGGATCAACGACTGGTACGCCAGCCAGGGCATGGGCTGGGACACCGGCGATTTGCGCCTGTCACTCTCCGGTCAACAGGACGATGGCTTTGACAGCGACCGCGTGGGCGCTGACCGCCGCGACGGGCGCCGCCTGAACCGCTTCAGCCTGGCCGTGAGCCAGACCCTGAATGCGCAACAAAGCATCGACTGGCAACTGGACGCCAAGGAAGGCACCAACCAGCGCCCTTACACCTACCAACCAGTGTTCGACGGGATTACCGAAGGCGGTAACAATTCCGACGTCAGCGCCAAGGACTATGCCGGTTCCCTGCGCTGGAACTTCGATTTCAACCCCGATCACAGCCTGTATATCCAGGGTTCGGCCCAGCAGTGGGATCGCCGGCAGATCTGGCGCGCGTGCGATGCCAAGGTCTCGTTCAGCCCGGAACTGACGCAGCTGTGGCAGCTCAACCCCAACTATGCCGAGCGACTGGCCCGGCACATGAACAACTTCAACCCAGGCAACCTCCCACCCGGCAGCGCCGCCGAGCAGGCACTGGCCCGCCAGGTGCTCCAGCAATGGGGAGACGGCGGCAAGGACCCGGTCTGCGGCAACATCGACCAAAGCACCAAGGAAAGCCGCTACGACCTGGAGCTGCAAGACACCCTCAGCCTGTCCGACAGCCTGCGCCTGGTCAGCGGCATGAACTACCGCTACGACCGCGCCGACTCCGACACCTACTTCAACGGCACCCTGGACGACACCACCTGGCGCCTGTTCGGCCACCTGGAATGGCGGGCCAGCGAACACTGGCTGCTGCAGGGCGGCGCGATGTACGAAGACACTCACCTGAGCGGCAACTCGCTGACGCCACGGGTGGCCGTCAACTACCTGATCAACCCGCGCCACGGCCTGCGCGCGGTGTACTCCGAAGCCATTCGCTCCCCGGACATGTTCGAGAACAACGTCAACTGGAGCTACCGCGTCACCAACCTCAGCTCGCCGGCCTACGGCCAGAACTCCGGCCAATACTTCGTGGTGACCCGTGGCCCGGGCAACCTCGACAAAGAGCTGATGCGCTCCCGGGAGCTGGGCTACAACGGCTTTTTTGCCGACATCGGGCTGAACGTCGACGTGAAGCTGTTCTACGACGAAATCAGCGAAATGGTCAGCGAGCCGCTGCGCAACAACCAGTACATCGCCAGCAACTCGAACAGCTCGCGCTTTACCGGCACCGAAACCCAGCTCGACTGGCACATGAGCACCGCCGACCGGCTGCGCGTCACCTATGCTTATGTGGATGCCAGCGCCACCAACCCCCTGGACAGGCAGCAGACCGCCCGCAACAGCGGCTCGGCCGGCTGGATGCGGGAATGGGGCCATGGCTGGTCCAGCGCGGTGTTCTACTATGGCGACGATGCGCTCAACCAGTATCGCTTCGAACGGGTCGACCTGCGGGTGGCCAAGCGCATTGCCTTGGGCAAAGCCAACGTGGAGCTGGCCGGCATGTTGCAACAACGCCTCGACAATCAGCCCACCACCTGGCCCGACAACAACTATGACCAACGCCACGTGCTCTACTTCAGTGCGGAGTTAGAGTTCTAGTGGACAGCGACTCGTCACGGATGACCCTGCCCTTTACCGCCCGGCTCTGGCGGTGCTGTGTGTTGCTTGGGGTTTTACTGTTTGCCGCACCGACATGGGCAGCGGATATCCTGCTGACCGCCGACGAAGACGGCCCGGGCGTACAAACATTCGTCCAGGCCCTGGCCCTGCAGCGTCCCGAAGACAGCGTGAAGTTCACCCCGCTCAAGGACCTGCCCGCCCCCGCAAACTTGCCGACCAGCACCCGCCTGATCCTGCTGGACCTGCCCAGCCTTGACTGGCGCCTGCAAGACGCCCAGGGCCCACCGACCCTGGTGCTGCGCATCAGCCGCCTGCAAGCGCGCCAGCGCCTGGGTGCCACGTTGCCTGCGAAGATCAGCCTGCTGTGGAGCGACCCACCGCTGGACCGACAACTGCGCCTGATCACCGGCATCCTGCCTCAGGCCCGGCGCATCGGCGTGCTCTATGGCATCGACAGCGAGTTCCTGCTGCGCGAGCTGCGCCAGTACGCCGCGCCCATGGGCCTGGAGATCGTGCCCCAGCTTTGGGAAAACATTAATGACAGTCGCCCGCTGCAAAGCCTGTTCAAGAACAGCGACGTCTTGCTGGGGCTGGATGATCCCCAGCTGTACAACCCGAAAACCGCGAAAAACCTGCTGCTCAGCAGCTACGCCAGGCAATTACCACTGGTCGGGCCCAACGCCGGGTTCGTCAAGGCCGGCAGCCTGGCCAGCACCTACAGCGATCAGACCGACTGGCTGGATGTGCTCGACCGCCTGCTGGATCATGCGCCGGCCAGTTGGCCGCGCTCGATGTACCCGGAACGTTTCAAAGTCGTAGGCAACCCGCAGGTTGCGCGCTCACTGGGGATCGAACAGGTGGACGAAACCAACGTCGCCGCCCACCTGGCCGAAGGAGAAAAACGCCCATGACATTTCGTCGCCGTTGGGACATCAACACCCGGACCCAGCTCATTACCCTGGGCCCGGCACTCCTGCTGACGCTGCTGTTGATCAGCTTCTTCACCTTCGTGCGGATCCAGGACCTGCGCCAGGAACTGGACCACACCGGCCAGTTGATCGCCAACCAACTGGCGCCGGCCACCGAATACGGGGTGATTTCCGGCAACAACGACGTGCTTGAAAGCCTGTTGCGGGCCACCCTCGCCACGCCGCACGTGCGCTTCCTGGAGATTCAGGACAGCGCAGAAAATATCCTGGTGTATGTCGAGCAACCGTCGGAGAAGCACGATCGCTCGCTGTCGGTGAAAGTCTTCCAGGCGCCGGTTCGCCTGCAACATATCCAGCTGGGCAATGACTTCTTCCAGGACAGTACTGCCGAGCCCAAGGCCCCGCGCGCGGACTACCTGGGGCGAGTGATTGTCGGCATGTCCAACGATGCGTTCAGCCAGCGCCAGCAGGAAATCCTGTTCAAGGCCGGGATTCTCGCGCTGTTCGCCCTGCTGTTTACCTTCCTGCTGGCCCGGCGCCTGGCGGCCAGCCTGTCGCAACCGATCAGCGCCATGGGCAATGCGGTCAAGGCGATCCAGCAGGGCGATTACCAGACGCCGCTGCCCATCGTGGATGACTCGGAGCTGGGCGACCTGTCGCGCCACATCAATAACCTCGCCGATGGCTTGAACCAGGCCAGTCGTGAACAGCACCAGGCCATGGCCCAGTTGATCCAGACCCGCGAAGAAGCCGAGCGGGCGAACAATGCCAAGTCGGACTTCCTGGCGATGATGAGCCATGAATTGCGCACGCCGATGAACGGGGTGCTGGGCATGCTGCAACTGCTGGAAACCACCGACATGACCGAGGAACAGACCGAATACGCGGCACTGGCCTCGGAGTCCACCGAACACCTGCTGAAGGTGATCAACGACATCCTCGACTTCTCGCGCATCGAGCGCGCGGCCCTGGAGCTTGAGCACATTCCGTTCAACCTGGTGGAGCTGATCGGCAGTTGCGCCCAGGCCTTCCAGCACGCCGCCCAACAACGCGGGCTGGCGCTCGAAGTGCCGATCCCCCAGGGCCTGGGCTCGCTGCAAGTACAGGGCGACCCGACCCGCATCCGGCAGATTTTGGTGAACCTGATCGGCAATGCCCTGAAGTTCACCGAGCAGGGCACCGTCACCGTCGAACCCCACTGGCAGACCCTGGACCATGAATTGCTGTGGTTCACCTGCACCGTGCGCGATAGCGGGATTGGCATTTCCGCCGAGCGCCTGGAACTGATGTTCGATGCGTTCCAGCAAGCCGACAGTTCCATTTCAAGACGTTACGGCGGCACCGGACTGGGACTGCCTATCGCACGCACCCTGGCCGAACGCATGGGCGGCACCCTGCGCGCCCAGAGCGAAGAAGGCCACGGCTCGGTGTTTACCCTGGAAATTCCGCTGGCGATCTACCAGCAGAGCTTGCCGGTGCTCGCGCCGAATACCGAAGGCAATGCCCGTGCGGGCGAAGGGCGCAACGTGTTGCTGGTGGAAGACAACCCGGTCAATCGCACGGTGGTCGAAGCCATGCTGCGCAGCCTGGGGTTCGAGGTGAGCATCGCCACCGACGGCGCCGAAGCGATTCGCAGCGCCGAAAGCCTGATTTTTACCGCAATCCTGATGGACTGCCGACTGCCGGGCATCGATGGCTACGAGGCTACCCGGCAGATTCGCCAGTTGCCCGGTTGCGCCGAGCTGCCAATCATTGCCCTCACGGCCAATGCCTTGCAGGGCGATCGCGAAGCCTGCCTGGCAGCTGGAATGAACGATTACCTGGCAAAGCCGTTCAAACGCACGGATTTGCAGCAAATCCTGCAGAGATGGGTGCAGTAACACGGTGCCATCAGCCAACTGCGACTGGCGTGAAAGACGAAAGTGCGGCAGTCTTAGGCACCCGAACGGGCCCGTAAACCGGCCCGGTTTATAATTTCAGTGCACAAGTGTACATTCATGACCTTGACGCTGTGACTTTCACTACAACGCAATAGTCTATGTGTAGGCTGCCGATATGAGGCATGAACGCTTCAGTCGGCCGGGAAGATTTGCCCTGCCCTGCCGCATGGGATTATTGAGGAGCTCGCATGACCAAACAAAACGCCTTTACTCGGGAAGACCTGCTGCGCTGCAGTCGCGGTGAGCTGTTCGGCCCAGGTAACGCGCAACTGCCCGCCCCGAACATGCTGATGGTGGATCGCATCACCCATATCAGCGAAGAGGGTGGCAAGTACGGCAAAGGTGAATTGGTCGCCGAGCTGGATATCACCCCTGACCTGTGGTTTTTCGCCTGCCATTTCGAAGGCGATCCGGTGATGCCGGGCTGCCTGGGCCTTGACGCCATGTGGCAGCTGGTCGGTTTCTACCTGGGCTGGCAAGGCCTGCCGGGCCGCGGTCGCGCCCTGGGTTCGGGCGAAGTGAAGTTCTTTGGCCAGGTCTTGCCGACCGCCAAGAAAGTCACTTACAACATTCAAATCAAGCGCGTCCTCAAGGGCAAGCTGAACCTGGCCATTGCCGATGGTTCGGTGACTGTCGACGGTCGCGAGATTTATACTGCCGAAGGCCTTCGGGTCGGCGTATTCACTTCCACTGACAACTTTTAAGGGTTATCCGCATGCGCCGCGTCGTTATCACTGGTCTGGGCATTGTTTCGTGCCTGGGCAATGACAAAGAGACCGTCTCCGCTAACCTGCGTGCAAGTCGCCCTGGCATCCGCTTCAACCCGGAATATGCCGAAATGGGTCTGCGTAGCCAGGTTTCCGGCTCCATCGACCTGCCCCTCGAAGAACTGATCGATCGCAAGATCTATCGCTTCGTCGGCCACGCAGCCGCTTACGCCTACCTGGCCATGAAGGACGCGATCACCGATTCCGGCCTGAGCGAAGACCAGGTATCCAACGTGCGCACCGGCCTGATCGCCGGTTCCGGTGGCGCGTCGACCTTGAACCAGATGGAAGCGCTGGACATCCTGCGCGAGAAAGGCGTCAAGCGCGTTGGCCCGTACCGCGTCACGCGGACCATGGGCAGCACCGTTTCCGCCTGCCTGGCCACGCCGTTCAAGATCAAGGGCGTGAACTACTCGATCTCCTCCGCTTGCGCCACCAGTGCTCACTGCATCGGTACCGCTGTAGAACAGATCCAGTTGGGCAAGCAGGACATCGTGTTTGCCGGCGGCGGTGAAGAAGAACATTGGAGCCAGTCGTTCCTGTTCGACGCCATGGGCGCCCTGTCGACCCAGTACAACGAAACCCCGGACAAAGCCTCCCGCGCCTATGACAAGAACCGTGATGGTTTCGTCATTGCCGGCGGTGGCGGCATGGTGGTGGTCGAGGAGCTGGAACACGCCCTGGCCCGTGGTGCGAAGATCTACGCGGAAATCGTCGGCTACGGCGCGACTTCCGACGGCTACGACATGGTTGCGCCAAGCGGCGAAGGCGCCATCCGCTGCATGCAGATGGCCATGTCCACCGTTGATACCCCGATCGACTACCTGAACACCCACGGTACTTCGACTCCGGTCGGCGACTCCAAGGAAATGGAAGGCGTGCGTGCGGTATTCGGCGACAAGGCTCCGGCGATCAGCTCTACCAAGAGCCTGTCGGGTCACTCCCTGGGCGCCGCTGGCGTTCACGAAGCGATCTACTGCCTGCTGATGATGGAAGGCAACTTCATGGCAGGTTCTGCCAACATCGAGGAACTGGACCCGGACGTGGCTGACATGCCTATCCTGACCAAGACTCGTGAAGATGCGACCATCAATACAGTGATGAGCAACAGCTTCGGCTTTGGTGGCACTAACGCCACCCTGGTGCTGAAACGCTGGCAGGGTAAGTAAGCTCTCGCAGCTTGATCGCCTGAAAACGCCCCGACTGGTTCGGGGCGTTTTTTTACCCGTTTACCGCGCTTACAGTGGCTCACTTTTGAAAGCCGGAATGCGTGCCCAGTCAAAAGTAAGCAAAACGCTCTTGCCCGATCACTCGGCACCTCGCTCAGGCTTGAGTGTTTAGAAGCAAAATCAAAAGCTAAAACGGGCACGGTCCAATGTGGGAGCGGGCTTGCTCGCGAAGGTCGTTAACGATGACGCTGGCATACTGATTCAACGCGGCGTTCTCAGGTTTTCGCCGGCAAGCCGGCTCCGACAGAAAAGCGGTTCTGCTTTTGCTTCTAACACTCAGGTCGGCTTCCAGGCCGCCGTGCTCTTGCTTTTGATCTTAGGCGCCCCGCCGACAGGCGGGGCAGAGCGCTTTGGTTACTTTGCCGCTTTTTTGCAAAGTGACTCGCTGTAAGAGCGAAACCATAAGCCGCCGTGACCGCAGCAACGGATATGCCCCCCCCAACAACCTAAACCGAAAACCGAGCCACCATCGTGTTGAGATCCACCGCCAACCGCGACAACTCCTGGCTCGCCGCACTGGTCTGGTTCGCCCCCGCCGACGTCTGCTGTGCCAAATCGCGAATATTCATCAAATTGCGATCCACCTCCCGCGCCACCGCCGCCTGTTCTTCCGAGGCACTGGCAATCACCAGGTTGCGCTCATTGATCAGGGTAAACGCCGAAGCAATCTCCTCCAGCGCCGTCCCCGCCGACTTGGCGATATCCAACGTTGACCGCGCCCGAGTATTGCTCTGCTGCATGGAGCTGACAGCCTGATCAGTCCCCTGCTGAATCCCACTGATCATCTGCTCGATTTCCTGGGTCGACTGCTGCGTACGATGCGCCAAGGCACGCACCTCATCCGCCACCACCGCAAACCCACGCCCGGCATCCCCAGCTCGCGCCGCTTCGATGGCGGCATTCAGCGCCAGCAAATTGGTCTGCTCGGCAATCGAACGAATCACATCCAGCACCTTGCTGATGCCATATACCTTCTGCGCCAGGTCCTCCACCTGAGTCGCATTGGCCGTCACATCATCCGCCAGGGACTCAATCGACAACACCGTCTGATGCACCTGCTCGCGCCCGTGCTGAGCGATACGATCCGACTCCCGCGATGCCTGGGACGTAGCCACCGCATTGCTCGCCACCTCCTCCACCGCCGCCGTCATCTGGTTCACCGCAGTAGCCGCCTGCTCAATTTCCTGACTCTGCTGATGCAACCCACGGGTGGCATCTTCGGTCACGCAACTAAGCTCTTCGGAAGCCGACGCCAACTGGCTGGACGAATCGGAAATACGCCGAATGGTTTCCCGCAGGCTCTCCTGCATGCTTTTCAGCGCCTGCTGCAAACGCGCCGGCTCATCCTGGCCGCTGACAGTAATCACCCCGGTCAGATCGCCACTGGCCACACCCTGGGCGACTTTCAAAGACTGGGATAACGGCAGCACAATACTGCGGGTCAGCAACAATGCCAGGCCGATGGTGATCAGCGCCGTCACGGCAATCATGCCAACCACCCAACTGCGCGATTGCGTGAACACACTTTGCGCCAGGCTCGCCGCCTGATTGGCACTGACCTTGTTCAACGTCACCAGCTCACGCAGGGTACCGGCCAGTTCGTCGGCCAACTGGTTCATCTCGCCGTTGACCACCTTGATCGCGTCTTCCAACTGATTCGCCTGGGAAAACGCCATCACCTGTTCCTGGCGCTGCAGGTAACGCTCTTCCTCGGTTTTAAAGCGATCGAACAGCACCCGCTCTTCAGGCAGCACGATCAAGCCTTCATAGAGGGACTGAGCCTTGTGCAGGCCGCTTTTCAGCTCGGTGATTTTCTGCTCATTCTGCGTGATTGCCTGCGGGTCGCGGTTAAGCAGCAGCCGCAACGTCAGGGCCCGCACCCGCAGCAGGTCCTGATTCATCTCGCCGACCGCCATCACGCTGGGCAGCCAGTTGTTTTCCACCTGGTCAGACTGCTGGCGCATATTGCCCATCTGCAACAAGGCGAACCCGCCCAGGGCAAACACCATCAGCGCCAGCAAACCAAACCCCAGGCCGGCGCGAGGGGCGATATTCAGACTTCTGATATTCATGCTCGGAATCCTTCCAAAAGCGCTGCATCCACCTGCAGCGGGCTCTTGAAAGGTATCGGCGAGTTGAGACTTTTGCCTAAGACGAAAACGCGATATCAAAACGCCTAACGATCGCCCCGCCCCGGCTGTAGCGATTCAGCTAAACCCATCACCTGGGCTTGGGCAGAATCGCCAGGAAATTGTCCCGCGCGACCTTTCTGGCTACATCCTCAGGCAACGCATCGAGGAACGGGTCAAAGCTGCGCATTTCCTTACCGAGCTTGTTGAAGCGTCCTACTACGTCTGAGCCAAGCATGAAGCGGTCCGGGAAGCGCTCCACCAGCTTTACCCACTCAGGGCGTGCCTTTCCCGCCTCATCCAGCAAGTAAGGCGTGAGCACGCTCCAGGACAGGTCGACGTAAAGGTTGGGGTAAGCCTCCAGCATGCGCGCCAGGGTCGGCAGCAAAAAATCCATCTGCGTCTGGTGCCGATGGATCTCCATGCTGCTGCCCGCGTGGGCCCAGATAAACCGGGTGTGCGGGTGATTACGCAGCGGCTCTTCCATTTCCGCCAGGTACAACGGATTTTTCTCACGCTTGGAGGTGATGTTGGAATGCACCATCACCGGCAGATCATTCTCCGCGGCCAGGTGATAGATGCGGGTCATCGCCTCGTTGTTGGCCCTTGGGGTGTCGCCGGAGGTCAGCGCGGTCAGGTCGTCGTGACGGGTGAAGACTTCGCCGATGCCTTGCCAGAGCCCAGGATTGAGATCGAGCATGCGCTGGATATGGGATGCGGCATTTTTATCGTTGGGATTGAAACCACTGAGGAACGGATGAAAGCGCTGACGTTGCTCCGGGCTCAGTTTATTGACCGCATCGGCGACGAACACGTCGGTGGCGCTATACCAATAGGCGTCGGCGTCGTCCCCGGCGTAATAGCGCGGCCGCTTGGGTTCGTCCTCATGCCATTTCTTGGCCACCGGAATGCCGGAAATCATCACGTGCTCGATGCGATTATCGGCCATGGCCTTGAGTAATTTATCCATGCCCGCCGACTCCTGGAAGAAATCGACGTAATGCAGGTGTGCATCGCTGTAGGCATAGTCGCGAGCCTGCACCGCAAGGCTTGCGGCGGTCAGCAACAGGGCAATACTCAGGCGGGTCCGGAGCACGGGGGTATCTCAAACAAGGGCTAATGCCGGTAGACCTCGGACCGCGCCTGCGGGTTCAGCGGTAAACAACGGGGAACACCAACGTGCCAGCATGCTCTATAACTGCATGAGCTTCTTCCTGCCACCCTGTGAGGTTTGCCATGCCTGTTACCGTGAACACGCTGAACGCCGAAAACTTCCGCCACAGCGTCAATATCAATAACCACGAGCTGTTTACCGACCTGCCCAAGAGCCTGGGCGGTGACGATTCGGCGCCCTCCCCCCACGATTACTTCGACGCCGCACTGGCGTCCTGCAAGGCCCTGACCGTCAAGCTCTATGCGCAGAAAAAAGACATACCGCTGACCGGCGTGACCGTGGAAGTCACCCATGACAGCACCGAAGAGCAAAAGGGCAAATACAAGCTCAACGTCAAACTGACCCTCAAGGGCGTACTCACTGACGAGCAGCGCGACGAGCTGCACCGCGTGGCGGATCGCTGCCCGGTGCACAAGCTGATGACCACGGCCGAAGTCACCATTGAGACCCGGCTCTCCGAAGGCGCCTTCAGCCAGTAGCGGCAACCTCCCGTCGAGCGGGTTATGCTCAGTACCATCAGACCCGCTCAGACTGGGAAGCACCATGACCACCGTGACCGTGATTCGCCCGCGCGCCGAAGATGTGGAAGGCCAACCGATCCTGCGCCCACTGCCCTCCAGGCAATGCCGCAGCGTCGGGCCTTTCGTGTTTTTCGACCATATGCTGCAAACCCGTTATGCCCCGGGTACCGGCATGAACATTCGCCAACACCCGCACATCGGCCTCTCTACCCTGACCTACCTGTTTGAAGGCGAACTCCTGCACAAGGACAGCCTCGGCTCCGATCAGGTGGTCAAGGCCGGGGACGTCAGCTGGATGACAGCCGGCAGTGCCATTGCCCACGTTGAACGCAGCCCCGAGGCGTTGAAGGCCAGTGGTTTCAGCCTGCACGGGTTGCAAGTGTGGCTGGCCTCCCCCAAGGAACATGAACAAGGGCCTGGGCATTACAGCCATCATCCGGCCGCCAGCTTGCCGGTGAGCGATAACCTCGGCGTGCAGATTCGCCTGATTGCCGGCAATGGCTTTTGCCTCGAATCGCCGGTGCCGGTGTTGTCGCCCACCTTGTATGCCGAGGTGCGGATGCAGACGGCTACCACCCTGCTGATCCCGGATGAGCATGAAGAACGGGCGGTGTATGTGCTGGAGGGTGAGGCGCAGTTGGATGGCGAAGTGCTGGAGGTGCATAGCCTGGTGGTGTTGCCGGCAGGCGCAAGCATGGGGCTGTTTGCCGAGACTGATTGCCACCTGGTGATGTTCGGCGGCGCGGCACTGGATGGGCCACGGCGGATTAACTGGAATTTTGTCGCGAGTGATCCGGCGTTGATCGAGCAGGCTCGGCAGCGTTGGGCGGCTGGGGATTGGCCGACAGTGCCGGGGGAAAGTGAGCGGATCGAGTTGCCTGGAGGCAAGGCTTAAGCGCTTTATTGCCTGTGAAACAGCCTTCGCGAGCAAGCCCGCTCCCACATTTCGACCGCGTTCCTTCAGGATGTACACGGTTAAAATGTGGGAGCGGGCTTGCTCGCGAAGGGGCCAGCTCAGGCAACCGAACTATCAGCCCTTGAACACTTCATCCAGCAAGTTATGCATCGACTGAAAGGCCCGCGCAGCGGTCTTCGCGTCATACATCATCTTGCCCGGCACATTCGCGTGCGGGTCGGTAAACGAGTGCACCGCACCGCCGTAGCTCAGCAATTGCCAATCCACACCGGCGGCGTTCATTTCGTCTTCAAACGCCGGCAGTTGCTCCTTCGGCACCAACGGGTCGGAAGCACCGTGCAACACCAGCACGGAACCCTTGATGTTTTTTGCATCGGCCGGGTTCGGCGTGTCGAGGCTGCCGTGGAACGAAACGGCAGCTTTCAACGGTGCACCTGTACGTGCCAGCTCCAGGGAGCAGCAACCACCGAAGCAGAAACCAAAGGTCGCCAGCTTCGAGGTATCCACCGCCGCTTCAGTCTGGGTTTTCAGGTGATCAAGCGCGACCTGCATGCGCTTGTTCAACAGCGGCCGGTCATTCTTCAACGGCATCATCGCCGCACCCGCTTCATCGCCGTTCGAAGGGCGGACGGTTTGCCCGTACAGGTCGGCAAGCAGCACCACGTAGCCCTTGCTGGCCACACTCTTGGCGATCTCTTCAGCGCCGGCACTGACACCCATCCAGTTCGGCGCCATCAACAACCCTGGCAGCGGGCCCTTATGACTGGCATCAAATGCCAGGCGGCTTTCATAAGACTGGCCATCAATCTGATAGACCACGGAACGCACGGTGATTTGGCTCATCATTTACTCCAGGTGAAAGGCTCCAGAACGAAAAAACCCGCCGAAGCGGGTTTTTCTACAACGGTGTTAAACCGACAGTTCAACCAACAGCTTGTTCAGTCGGCGCACATAAGCGGCCGGGTCTTTCAGGCTGTCGCCGGCAGCCAGGGCTGCCTGGTCGAAGAGGATGTGCGACAGGTCGCCAAACCGCTCTTCGCTCTGCTCGCCGTCGAGTTTCTCGATCAGCGGGTGAGCCGGGTTGAATTCGAAGATCGGCTTGGAATCCGGAACCTTCTGACCGCTGGCTTCCAGGATCTGACGCATCTGCATGCCCAGGTCCTGCTCGCCGATGGCCAGGATCGCCGGGGAATCGGTCAGACGGTGGGAAACCCGCACTTCGCTGACGGCATCGCCCAAGGCGGCCTTGATTCGCTCAACCAGACCCTCTTTGGACTTGGCCACTTCTTCAGCGGCTTTCTTGTCTTCTTCGGAATCCAGGTTGCCCAGGTCCAGGTCGCCGCGGGCGACGTCAACAAAGCTCTTGCCGTCGAAGTCGCTGAGGTAGCTCATCAGCCACTCGTCGATGCGGTCGGTCAGCAGCAGCACTTCGATGCCTTTCTTGCGGAAGACTTCCAGGTGCGGGCTGTTCTTGACCTGAGCGTAGGTTTCACCGGTCAGGTAGTAGATCTTGTCCTGACCTTCCTTGGCGCGAGCCAGGTATTCAGCCAGGGAAACGTTCTGCTCGCCGTCGTCACCGTTGGTCGATGCGAAACGCAGCAGGCCGGCGATTTTTTCCTTGTTGGCGAAATCTTCTGCCGGGCCTTCTTTCATGACCTGGCCGAAGTTTTTCCAGAAGCCCTTGTATTGCTCAGGCTCGTTTTTCGCCAGCTTTTCCAGCATGTCGAGGACACGCTTGGTCAGCGCCGACTTCATCGAGTCGATGATCGGGTCTTTCTGCAGGATTTCCCGCGACACGTTCAGCGACAGGTCGTTGGAGTCAACCACGCCCTTGATAAAGCGCAGGTACAACGGCAGGAACGATTCCGCCTGGTCCATCACGAACACGCGCTGCACATACAGCTTCAGGCCTTTCGGCGCTTCACGCTGGTACAGGTCGAACGGAGCACGGGCCGGTACGTAGAGCAGCGAGCTGTATTCCAGCTTGCCTTCGACCTTGTTGTGGCTCCAGCTCAGCGGGTTTTCGTAATCGTGGGCGATGTGCTTGTAGAACTCCTGGTATTCCTCGTCCTTGACTTCGGTACGAGGACGGGTCCACAGGGCGCTGGCGCGGTTGACCACTTCCCATTCCTGGGCCGGGGCTTCTTCGCCTTCGGCCGCCGCTTGTTCTTTCGGCAACTCGATCGGCAACGCGATGTGGTCGGAGTACTTCTTGATGATATTGCGCAGACGCCAGCCATCGGCGAACTCGTCTTCACCGGACTTCAGGTGCAGGACGATGCGGGTACCACGATCAGCCTTGTCGACAGTGGCGATTTCAAATTCGCCCTCGCCCTTGGAAGACCAGTGCACGCCTTCGCTGGCGGCAAGGCCGGCACGGCGGCTGAATACTTCAACCTTGTCGGCAACGATGAAGGCCGAGTAGAAGCCCACGCCGAACTGGCCGATCAGGTGCGAATCTTTCTTCTGGTCGCCCGACAGGTTCTTCATGAAATCAGCGGTGCCGGATTTGGCGATGGTCCCCAGGTGGGTGATCGCATCGTCACGGCTCATGCCGATACCGTTGTCTTCGAGGGTGACGGTTTTCGCGTCCTTGTCGAAGCTCACACGGATTTTCAGTTCCGCGCCACCTTCCAGCAACTCAGGCTTGGACAGGGCTTCGAAACGTAATTTGTCGACAGCGTCAGAGGCGTTCGAGATCAATTCGCGAAGGAAAATTTCCTTGTTGGAATACAGCGAATGGATCATGAGGTGCAGCAGTTGCTTCACCTCGGTCTGGAAGCCCAGGGTTTCCTTTTGAGTTTCCACACTCATGGTCATCAAACTCCAATTGGATGGCAGTGGCCGCGCCCTTGAGGGTTGGCGGCGGGTTGTCATCAAAGTTGGGGGCTAAGACCAGGATTTCAAGGGCGAGCAGGTTCCTCAATCTTGAAATGCGCACGGGCGGTGGCAATCGGTTCGGCCTGGGTACTTTGCCATGCGGTGATCGCCACGTTGGCCACCCGCCGGCCCTGGCGCCACACCTGGCATTTGGCGTAGGTGTCGCGAAACTGGCCGGCGCGCAGGTAATCCAGGGAGAAATCGATGATCTTGGGAACACCAGGCGCACCGGTGAATACCAGCAAATGCAAGGCTGCGGACAGCTCCATGAAGCCCGCGATCACCCCGCCGTGGATCGCCGGCAATATCGGGTTACCAATGTTGTCCTTGTTGGCCGGCATGCGGAACAGCAATTCATCCCCCAGGCGCGTGCATTCGATACCGATCAGCCTGGCGTAGGGAATCAGGTTGAGCAGCGCGTCATAGTTGCCGCGCTCGTGGGCTTGCTGCAGACGGGTCTTGAATTGATGGGTCATGCCTGTTCTCCCTTGATTGCATTGCCCAGGCCCTGGCTGCCCTTGAGGCGCTTGCCCATGCGCATGAACGTGCCCACCACGTGGGCAATCGGTTGCTGCGGATCGTCCTGGTAGGCGAAGCCGCGGGTGAAGATCACGTCGGTGGTCACCCGGTAGCACTGGGCAAAGCCGAATACCGGTTTATGGGGCTCGGCCGGGTGCATGTAGTCGATGCGCAGGTCCAGGGTCGGGCAAACCTCGAACTCCGGCAGTACGCACAAGGTAGCCATGCCACAGGCGGTGTCCATCAAGGATGTGATGGCGCCGCCGTGGATCACGCCGGTCTGCGGGTCACCGACGATATGCGGAGCATAGGGCAACACCAGCGTCATGCCGTCCTCACTGGCGGCGTGCACCTGGATGCCCAGCACCTGGCAGTGGCGCAAGGCTGAAACAAAGCGCGTGGCACGGGATAAAAGAGGATTTTCGGTCATTCGTTAAAGACTCTTATTAGTGTGGAGCCGGCGGAGTAGACAACCTTACTGA
Organism: Pseudomonas sp. D8002; assembly: GCF_013385695.1. Taxonomy (NCBI): domain Bacteria; kingdom Pseudomonadati; phylum Pseudomonadota; class Gammaproteobacteria; order Pseudomonadales; family Pseudomonadaceae; genus Pseudomonas; species Pseudomonas sp. D8002. The sequence goes on along the minus strand of NZ_JACAPM010000006.1, from coordinate 262,958 downwards.
AAGTTCCCTAGGGAAAAGCCTTATATATCTGTGAGATTTAAGGAACTAAGCGTTGGGCATAGGCTCGAAAGGCCAGTAGATATCTTCAATAAGGAGAAACACCCCATGCGCAAGACTTTAGCTATTTCCATGATGCTGGCTGCTGCCCTCGGCCTCGCTGCCTGCGACAAAAAATCCGAAGACAAAGCCCAAGACGCCGCAGCCCACTCTGAGCAAGCTCAGAAAGACATGGCGAAAGCACAGGATAAAGTGAACGACGCTGCGAAAGAAAACGCCGATGCTGCCAAAGCTCAGGCTGAATCGAACGAAGCTGCTGCGAAAGAAGCAACACCTGCAACCGGTTCTTGAGTCTGACGACTTGAACACTGTGACTTGAAAAGTCATGTTGCAAAAGAAAGCCCGCTTAATAGCGGGCTTTACTTTGTCCGGTGTTTTTAACCCGGCCGGGCAGCTCGAAACTTCGAACTAAACCCCGGCACAAGTTAATGGCTAAACGTTTAAGCCATCGCTTCACTGCGTTTGCCCAGCAGGCGGTCAATCACCACCGCAACCACCAGCGTCATCACCGAAGGCACCAGCCACGCCAGGCCCTGCTCGCTCAGCGGCAGGTGAGCCAGTTGCGATGGCATCCAGTCAGCCAGGCCCGCGCCCTTCAGCGCGTCAATGCAACCGAAGATGAACGACACCAGCATCACCGGGCCAACGATCCGGCCCTGCTCCTGCCAGAAGTCCTTACAGAAGCTCAGGGCCACCAGCACGATGCACGGCGGGTAAATGGCGGTCAGCACCGGGATCGAGAACGCGATCAGCTTGGTCAGGCCCAGGTTGGACACAAACAGCGAGAATACCGCCAGGATCACCACCAGGGTCTTATAGGACAGCGGCAGTACGCGGCTGAAGTACTCGGCGCAGGCGCAGGTCAGGCCCACCGCGGTTACCAGGCACGCCAGGGAAATCAGCACGGCGAGGAAGCCGCTGCCCAGGGAGCCGAAGGTGTGCTGGACGTAGGCGTGCAGCACGGCGGCGCCGTTGGCGGCGCCGGCCGCCACTTCATGGCTGCCCGAACCGAGGCGGAACAGGCTGATGTACACCAGCGCCAGGCCCACACCGGCAATCAGCCCGGCGATGATCGCGTAGCGGGTGATCAGCTTCGGCGACTCGACGCCACGGGAGCGGATCGCGTTGACGATCACAATGCCGAATACCAGCGCGCCGAGGGTATCCATGGTCAGGTAACCATTGATAAAGCCCTGGGAGAACGGTGCCGCCACGTACTCAGGGGTGGCAACACCCACATCGCCGGCCGGCAAGGCAAAGGCAGCAATGCCCAAGACGGCCAGGGCGATGATCTTCAACGGTGCCAGGAAACGACCGACGGTATCCAGCAGGCGGCCCGGGTACAGGGAGATGAAGAACACCAACAGGAAGTACACCGAGCTGTAGAGGAACAGCGCCAGCGGGCTTTCACCGGTCAGCGGCGCCAGGCCCACTTCAAAGGAAACGGTGGCGGTTCGCGGGGTGGCGAACAACGGGCCGACAGCCAGGTAGGCCGCCGCTGCCAGCAAGCCACCGGCGATCTTGCCGATCGGACTGCTCAACGCGTCCATGCCACCACCGACTTTGGCCAGGGCGACAACGGTGATCACCGGCAAACCGACCGCGGTGATCAGGAAGCCCAGCGCTGCCATCCAGACATGAGGCCCGGACTGTAAACCGACGATTGGCGGGAAGATGATGTTGCCGGCGCCCACGAACAGGGCAAAAGTCATAAAGCCCAACGCCAGGATGTCCTGGCTTTTCAACACTTTCATTTGAGGAAATACCACACTACTGAATCGGAATTTAGAGAGGGCTTCCCTATGGATGAGGGAAATACTGCCGGTCCGGATGGGGACCGACCGGTCTGGCGCGAGGCTTCCTTTTGGGATGCGTACGCATAAAGAGGCGGCTAGCCTAACGAATTTGCGGGTCAAACGCACTGTTGCGGGGCGAACTGTCCGATAAGCGACATTTTTATGTCGCGTTTTTATATCTAAATTTTGAAATACGATCGAATGTGGGAGCTGGCTTGCTCGCGAAAGCGGTGTATCAGCCACTCATGAGCTGACTGACACACCGCTTTCGCGAGCAAGCCCGCTCCCACATTTTGATCTCCACCAACCTTCAGAATGCACAAAGGCCACCCGAAGGTGGCCTTTGTGGGGTGAAGCGTCAGTTAAGCGCGAGGCTTACTTGACAGCCCAACCGGTCAGCTCGGACAAAGCCTTGCCGATGTCTGCCAGCGAACGCACGGTTTTAACGCCTGCGTCTTCCAGGGCAGCAAACTTCTCGTCTGCAGTACCCTTGCCGCCAGAGATGATTGCGCCAGCATGGCCCATGCGCTTGCCAGCAGGGGCAGTCACACCAGCGATGTAGGAAACAACCGGCTTGGTCACGTGTGCCTTGATGTAGGCAGCCGCTTCTTCTTCAGCCGAACCGCCGATCTCACCGATCATTACGATCGCTTCGGTCTTCGGGTCTTCCTGGAACAGCTTCAGGATGTCGATGAAGTTCGAGCCTGGGATCGGGTCACCGCCGATGCCGACGCAAGTCGACTGACCGAAACCGGCGTCAGTAGTCTGCTTGACAGCTTCGTAGGTCAGGGTGCCGGAACGGGAAACGATACCGACTTTACCTGGCAAGTGAATGTGACCTGGCATGATGCCGATCTTGCATTCGCCTGGAGTGATCACGCCTGGGCAGTTAGGGCCGATCAGGACTACGCCCAGCTCGTCGCACTTAACTTTAGCGTCCAGCATGTCCAGGGTAGGAATGCCTTCGGTGATGCAAACGATCAGCTTGATGCCGCCGAATGCTGCTTCCAGGATGGAGTCCTTGCAGAAAGGAGCTGGAACGTAGATCACGCTGGCGGTGGCGCCAGTGGCAGCTACAGCATCTTTCACGGTGTTGAACACTGGCAGGCCCAGGTGCTCGGTGCCGCCTTTACCAGGAGTAACGCCACCCACCATCTTGGTGCCGTATTCGATGGCTTGCTGGGTGTGGAAACTACCTTGGGAACCGGTAATACCCTGGCAGATAACCTTGGTGTCTTTATTGATCAGGACGCTCATTATTTGCCCTCCGCAGCTTTGACAACTTGTTGAGCAGCGTCGGTCAGGCTGGTAGCAGCGATGATGTTCAAACCGCTTTCTGCCAGTACTTTAGCGCCCAGTTCAGCGTTGTTACCTTCAAGGCGCACAACAACCGGGATTTTAACGCCGACTTCTTTCACTGCACCGATGATGCCTTCGGCAATCATGTCGCAACGAACGATGCCGCCGAAGATGTTGACCAGTACTGCAGCGACGTTGGAGTCGGACAGGATGATCTTGAACGCTTCGGTAACGCGTTCTTTGGTGGCACCGCCGCCTACGTCGAGGAAGTTGGCTGGTTTGCCGCCATGCAGGTTGACGATGTCCATGGTACCCATGGCCAGGCCAGCACCGTTGACCATGCAACCGATGTTACCTTCCAGGGCTACGTAGTTCAGTTCGAACTTGGCAGCGTGCGCTTCGCGCGGATCGTCTTGCGACGGATCGTGGAAAGTCTTCAGCTTAGGCTGACGGTACATGGCGTTGGCGTCGATGTTGATCTTGGCATCGAGGCAATGCAGATCGCCGTCAGCCTTGATCACCAGCGGGTTCACTTCCAGCAGGGCCAGATCGTGATCCTGGAACAGTTTGGCCAGACCTACGAAGATCTTGGCGAACTGGGCAACTTGCTTGCCTTCCAGACCCAACTGGAATGCCAGCTCGCGACCCTGGAATGGCTGAGCGCCAACCAGTGGATCGATAGTGGCTTTCAGAATTTTTTCTGGGGTTTCTTCAGCGATCTTCTCAATGTCCACGCCACCTTCGGTGGAGGCCATGAACACGATGCGACGGCTCGAACGGTCAACGACAGCGCCCAGGTACAGCTCTTTAGCGATATCAGTGCACGATTCAACCAGGATCTTGGTGACTGGCTGGCCATTGGCATCAGTCTGGTAAGTCACCAGACGCTTGCCCAGCCACTGCTGAGCGAAGGCTTTGGCGTCTTCTTTGCTGCGAACCAGCTTGACGCCGCCCGCTTTACCGCGACCACCAGCGTGAACCTGGGCTTTGACAACCCACTCGGTGCCGCCGATTTTGTCGCAAGCTTCTGCTGCTGCTTCCGGGGTGTCTACTGCGTAACCCTTGGATACTGGCAGGCCGTATTCAGCGAACAGCTGCTTACCCTGATACTCGTGAAGATTCATGCTTATTACCGTCTTCGTTAGGTACTGCGCATTCGGCGCTGCGCTCTTTATTGAGTGCCGCGCCACCTGTGACTGCTGCTTGCACAGTCAAACCACCAAAGGCCTGAACCCTGGGTGGTGAAACTGCGCAAGACTGCGTCCAGCGGATATTCCGCGGTGAGTCTTGCGCACAAGGCTCACGACGGGCAACCGCCGTGGTTTCTTATTATCTCGCTTAGCGCTTCTTCTTGTTGGCGATGTGGATGGCATGGCCATTCACTGCCAACGCGGCTTCGTGCAGCGCTTCGGACAGGGTCGGATGGGAGAAAACCATCATGCCGATGTCTTCGGCGCTGGTGCCGAATTCCATACCGATTGCGCCTTGCTGAACCAGTTCTGCTGCGCCTGGGCCGATCACGTGGACGCCCAATACGCGGTCAGTCTTGGCATCAGCGATGACTTTGACAAAACCACCGGTGTCGTTGGCTGCCATGGCACGGCCAGAAGCGGCAAACGGGAAGGTGCCGACGTTAACTTCAACGCCTTCAGCTTTCAACTGCTGTTCGTTCTTGCCGACCCATGCAATTTCCGGGTGGGTGTAGATAACCGACGGGATCAGGTCGTAGTTCATCTGGGTCTTGTGACCCTTGATGCGCTCGACAACCATGATGCCTTCTTCGGAAGCCTTGTGCGCCAGCATCATGCCGCGAACCACGTCGCCAATGGCGTAGACGCCCGGCACGGTGGTAGCGCAGTGATCGTCAACGTGGATGAAACCACGCTCGTCGATGTTCACGCCGCTGTCGGAAGCCAGCAGGTCAGTGGTCACCGGACGGCGACCAACGGCTACGATCAGCTTGTCGAAAGTGATGGTCTGTTCGCCATCCTTGTCGGTGTAGGTCACGACAACTTCTTCGCCGTTAACCTTGGAACCGGTAACACGAGCGCCCAGCTTGATGTCCAGACCTTGTTTGGTCAGGGTTTTCAGCGCTTCTTTGGACACTGCGGTGTCGGCAGCCAGCAGGAACGTGTCCAGGGCTTCCAGCACGGTCACTTCGGAACCCAGGCGGGACCAGACCGAACCCAGTTCCAGGCCGATCACGCCAGCGCCGATCACGCCCAGACGTTTTGGAACCGCTTGGAATTCCAGGGCGCCGGTCGAATCAACGATCACGTTCTGGTCGACCGGAGCCGGTGGAATGTCGATTGGACGCGAACCTGGAGCCAGGATCACGTTCTCGGCTTCGATGATTTCGGTCGAACCGTCAGGCTTGGTGATTTCAACTTTCTTGCCGGCCAGCAGTTTGCCGTGGCCTTGCAGGGAAGTAACGCCGTTGGCCTTGAACAGGGTAGCAACGCCGGAAGTCAGGCCTTTAACGATGTTGGCCTTGCGGCCGACCATCGCTGGCACGTCCATGGTCACGCCAGCGTGGTTGATGCCGTGGATGGCAAAACCGTCTTGCGCTTCGTGGAATTTCCAGGAGCTGTCCAGCAGCGCCTTGGAAGGAATGCAGCCAACGTTCAGGCAAGTACCGCCCAGCGCCAGTTTGCCTTCCTTGTCGGTGTATTTTTCGATGCAAGCAGTCGAGAGGCCCAGTTGTGCGGCCTTGATGGCGGCAACGTAGCCGCCAGGGCCTGCGCCAATCACTACAACGTCAAATTTCTGCGACATGAAAAAAAATCCTCTTTAGCTAAAAGCTTCAAGCCGTGAGCCGCACTCCGGCCTGCCTCGCGGCAGACCGGGTGGTACGGCGCACCGCCGCTTTATCAGATATCCAGCAGCAGACGAGCCGGGTCTTCCAGCAGGTTCTTGATGGTCACCAGGAAAGTCACGGCTTCTTTACCATCGATCAGGCGGTGATCGTACGACAGCGCCAGGTACATCATCGGGCGGATAACCACTTGGCCGTTGATCGCCATAGGACGCTGCAGAATGTTGTGCATGCCCAGGATCGCAGCTTGTGGCGGGTTGACGATCGGAGTCGACATCATCGAACCGAAAGTACCACCGTTGGTGATGGTGAAGGTACCACCGGTCATCTCGTCGATGGTCAGTTTGCCGTCACGGGCCTTCTTGCCGAAGTTGGCGATGCCGCCTTCGATTTCAGCCAGGCTCATCAGCTCGGCGTTACGCAGAACCGGTACCACCAGGCCACGGTCGCTGGAGACGGCAACGCCGACGTCAGCATAACCGTGGTAAACGATGTCGCCGCCGTCGATGGAAGCGTTGACTGCCGGGAAGCGTTTCAGCGCTTCGGTGGCCGCTTTCACGAAGAACGACATGAAGCCCAGGCGTACGCCGTTGTGGGACTTCTCGAACAGGTCCTTGTACTTCGAACGCAGGGCCATGACTTCGGTCATGTCGACTTCGTTGAAAGTAGTCAGCATCGCCATGTTCGACTGTGCTTCAACCAGGCGCTTGGCCACGGTGGCACGCACGCGGGTCATCGGTACGCGCTTCTCGGTGCGGTCGCCAGCGGCGAACACAGGAGCAGCGGCAGCCGGGGCAGCAGCCTTGGCAGGCGCAGCAGCTGGAGCGTTTTTCTTGGCTTCAACGGCGGCAACCACGTCTTCCTTGGTCACACGGCCATCTTTGCCGGTGCCCTTGATGGACGCCAGGTTGATGCCGTTTTCGTCAGCCAGCTGACGCGCAGCCGGTGCAGCGATTGGATCTTCGCCACCCGCAGCCGGTGCAGCAGCTGGAGCTGCGGCAGCAGCCGGTGCCGCAGCGGCGGCAGGAGCAGGAGCAGCGGCAGCAGCACCGCCCTCTTCGATCGAGCCCAGTACCTGGTTCGACAGGACGGTAGCGCCTTCTTCGGCAACGATTGCGCCCAGCACGCCGTCAGCTTCAGCCAACACTTCGAGCACGACCTTGTCGGTTTCGATGTCGACGATCAGGTCGTCACGCTTGACGGCCTCGCCTGGTTTCTTGTGCCAGGTGGCAACGGTGCCATCGGCAACCGATTCCGGGAATGACGGGGCTTTGATTTCGATAGCCATTATCTGTGGGTCCTTAAAATTCGGTTTCAGTCAGCGCGAAGGCGTTAAACAGTGAAAGCATCTTGCAGCAGTTTTTCCTGCTGCTCGGCGTGCATCGACGCATAACCACACGCAGGTGCAGCAGAAGCATCACGACCGGCGTACTCCAGGCCCAGTGCCTGTTTGTGATTGCCGATGCTGCGACGCAGATGATGCTGGCTGCTGTACCACGCGCCCTGGTTCATCGGTTCTTCCTGACACCACACCACATTGGTGAGGTTGGTGTAAGGCGCGATGGCCTCCATCAGGTCGTCTTCCGGGAACGGGTAAAGCTGCTCGATCCGCACGATGGCGATGTCTTCGCGGCCTTCGGCACGACGTTTTTCCAGCAAATCGTAGTAAACCTTGCCGCTGCACAGGATCAGGCGAGTGACCTTGGCCGCGTCCAGGGTGTCGATTTCTGAAATAACGGTCTGGAACGAACCATCCGCCAGATCTTCCAGGGTCGAGATGGCCAATTTATGACGCAGCAGCGATTTCGGCGTCAGCACTACCAGCGGCTTGCGCAGCGGGCGGATCACCTGGCGACGCAGTAAGTGGTAGATCTGGGCCGGGGTAGTCGGCACGCACACCTGGATGTTGTGCTCGGCGCACAATTGCAGGTAACGCTCCAGACGGGCCGAGGAGTGCTCCGGACCCTGACCTTCATAACCGTGTGGCAGCAGCATGGTCAGACCGCACAGACGGCCCCACTTGTGCTCGCCGCTGGTGATGAACTGGTCGATAACCACCTGGGCACCGTTGGCGAAGTCGCCGAACTGGGCTTCCCAGATCACCAGCGCCTGAGGCGTGGTGGTCGAGTAACCGTATTCGAACGCCAGTACGGCTTCTTCGGACAGGAACGAATCGTACAGGTCGAAACGTGGCTGGCCTTCGTACAGGTTCTGCAACGGGATGTAGGTGCCCGCGTCTTTCTGGTTGTGCAACACAGCGTGACGGTGCGAGAACGTACCGCGGCCGATGTCCTGGCCGGTCATGCGGATCGGGTGACCTTCGAACGCCAGGGTCGCGTACGCCATGGTTTCAGCGTAACCCCAGTTGATCGGCAGGCCGCCGGCTTGCATCTTCTGACGGTCTTCGTAGATCTTCGCAACCTGGCGCTGTACGACGAAACCGTCTGGGATTTCCAGCAGCTTGGCCGACAGTTCCTGCAGGGTCTTCAGATCGAACGAGGTGTCGTGACGCGCCGTCCAGGCGTGGCCCAGGTACGGACGCCAGTCAACGAACAGCTCTTTGTTCGGCTCCTTGACCAGGCTTTTCACGACATGCAGGCCGTTGTCCAGCGCGTTGCGGTATTCATCGATCTTCGCCTGAACACGTGCATCGTCCACCACGCCGGCCTTGATCAGGCTATCGGCATACAGCTCACGGGTGGTGCGCTGCTTGGTGATTTGCTGGTACATCAACGGTTGGGTGCCGCTAGGCTCATCCGCTTCGTTGTGACCGCGACGACGGTAGCAGACCAGGTCGATGACCACGTCACGCTTGAACTGCATGCGGTAATCGATGGCCAACTGGGTCACGAACAACACGGCTTCCGGATCATCACCATTCACATGGAGGATCGGCGCCTGAATCATCTTGGCAACGTCGGTCGCGTACTCGGTAGAGCGTGCGTCCAGCGGGTTGCTGATGGTGAAGCCCACCTGGTTGTTGATGACGATGTGAACGGTACCACCGGTCTTGAAGCCGCGAGTCTGCGACATCTGGAACGTTTCCAGGACCACGCCCTGACCGGCGAACGCCGCGTCACCGTGGATGGAAATCGGCAGGACCTTCTCACCGGTGGAATCGTTACGACGATCCTGGCGCGCACGTACCGACCCCTCGACCACTGGAGAAACGATCTCCAGGTGGGATGGGTTGAACGCCATGGCCAGGTGAACTTCACCGCCGGTGGTCATTACGTTGGACGAGAAGCCCTGGTGATATTTAACGTCACCGGAACCCAGCTCGACCTTCTTCTTGCCTTCGAACTCGTCGAACAGCTCGCGCGGGTTCTTGCCGAAGGTGTTGACCAGCACGTTCAAGCGGCCACGGTGGGCCATGCCGATCACGATTTCCTTGGTGCCGTAGGAACCGGAACGCTGGATCAGCTCGTCGAGCATCGGGATCAGGCTTTCGCCGCCTTCCAGGCCGAAACGCTTGGTGCCCGGGTATTTGGTGCCCAGGTATTTTTCCAGGCCTTCCGCTGCAGTGACGCGCTCGAGCAAGTGGCTCTTGACGTCCGCAGACAGCACCGGGCGACCACGCACGCCTTCAAGGCGGTGCTGGAACCAGTGGCGCTGCTCGGAATCAGTGATGTGCGTAAATTCGGCACCGATGGTGCGGCAATATGTCTGCTGCAACGCTTCGTGAATTTCGCGTAGGCTCGCTTCCTCTTTGCCGATGAACAGGTCGCCGGCACGGAAGGTCGTATCAAGATCGGCATTGGTCAAGCCGTAATGATTGATCGACAGGTCTGCAGGTGCAGGACGCTGCCACAGCCCCAGCGGGTCAAGCTGGGCTGCCTGGTGGCCACGCATACGGTAGGCCTGGATCAGTCGCAGTACTTCAACTTGCTTCTTCTCGTGCTCACTGCTCACGCTTGCGGCAGAAACCGGCTGGGCGCGGCGCTGGTTCTTTGCCAGCAGCACGAACTGATCGCGAATTGTTGCGTGCGATACATCGGTGGCAGCGTTGCCGTCTGAAGACAACGTCTGAAATTTGGTGCGCCATTCTTCTGGCACAGCGTTAGGGTCGTGCAGGTAGAGCTCATAAAGCTCTTCCACATAGGCAGCGTTACCACCTGAAAGATAGCCGCTGTTCCACATGCGCTGCATCACGCTTTCTTGCATGCTTGGTCACCCTCGATTTGGGGACACCACCGGCGAAAACACCGAGTTTGCTTGCAAAAGGCCAAGTGCAGCGACCAAAACAAGCCACTTAGGATCACGCTGATAGTTCGGGTACCAACCCGAATGCCCCTGCTTGTCTCATTTCTTCAAAATAAGAGCCGCGTCTTTGTAAGTCGCTGCTCAAGTTAAAACTACGGCGCCGGTTGAAGCCTGCGCCGTAGCATCTACGGGCACAACGGTCCTGCTTTTACTACAACGTCGGTTACACGCCGCTTTGCAGCAGCATGCTACGTACGTGACCAATGGCCTTAGTCGGGTTCAGGCCTTTGGGACATACGTTGACGCAGTTCATGATCCCGCGGCAGCGGAATACGCTGAACGGGTCATCCAGCGAAGCCAGACGCTCGGCAGTCTTGGTGTCACGGCTGTCTGCCAGGAAGCGGTACGCTTGCAGCAGGGCAGCTGGGCCCAGGAACTTGTCGGGGTTCCACCAGAAGGACGGGCAGGAAGTCGAGCAGCAAGCGCACAGGATGCACTCGTACAGACCGTCCAGCTTCTCGCGCTCTTCCGGAGTCTGCAGACGCTCGATGGCCGGAGCCGGCGTGTCGTTCTGCAGGAATGGCTTAACCTTCTCGTATTGCTTGTAGAAGATGCTCATATCGACGACCAGGTCACGGATAACCGGCAAACCTGGCAGCGGACGAACAACCAACTTGTTGCCTTTCACCACGGAAGACAGCGGCGTGATGCACGCCAGGCCGTTCTTGCCGTTGATGTTCATGCCGTCGGAGCCGCAGACACCCTCACGGCAAGAGCGACGATAGGAGAAACCTTCGTCCTGCTCTTTAACCAGGGCCAGCACGTCCAGCACCATCAGGTCCTTACCACCGGTATCGACCTGGAATTCCTGCATGAACGGCGCAGCGTCCTGATCAGGGTTGTAGCGATAAACACTGACTTTCAACATGGCAGCCACCCTTAGTAAGTCCGAATCTTCGGTTCAAACGTCGGAACCGTCTTCGGCGAGAAGTTCACGGCACGCTTGGTTACGCGCTTGTCACCCGGGAAGTACAGGGTGTGGCACAACCAGTTTTCGTCGTCGCGGTCTTCATAGTCTTCACGAGCGTGAGCACCACGGGATTCTTTACGAACCTCGGCGGCGATGGCAGTCGCTTCAGCCACTTCCAGCAGGTTTTGCAGCTCAAGGGCTTCGATTCGAGCGGTGTTGAACGCCTGGCTCTTGTCGTTGATCTTGACGTTGGCGATGCGCGTACGCAGGTCAGCCAGCTGGGCGATACCTTTCTGCATGTATTCGCCGGTACGGAACACACCGAAGTAGTTCTGCATGCAGCTTTGCAGCTCTTTGCGCAGGGAGGCGACGTCTTCGCCATCGGTACGCGAGTTCAGGCCATCCAGACGTGCCAGGGCAGCGTCGATGTCGGACTGGCGTGGACGCGCGTAATCAACGCCTTCCTTCAGGGTCTGTTCCAGGAACAGGCCGGCGGCACGACCGAATACCACCAGGTCGAGCAGCGAGTTGCCGCCCAGACGGTTGGCACCGTGAACCGATACGCACGCCACTTCACCTACCGCGAACAGACCAGGGATGATCTGGTCGACACCGTCGGCGTCCTGGGTGATCGCCTGGCCATGAATGTTGGTGGCAACGCCGCCCATCATATAGTGGCAAGTTGGAACAACCGGGATCGGCGCAACAGCCGGGTCAACGTGGGCAAAGGTCTTGGACAGCTCCATGATGCCTGGCAGACGGCTGTGCAGCACTTCTTCACCGAGGTGATCGAGCTTCAGCATCACGTGGTCGCCATCGGGACCACAGCCGTTACCGGCGATGATCTCTTTAACCATGGAACGGGCTACAACGTCACGACCGGCAAGGTCTTTGGCGTTCGGAGCATAACGCTCCATGAAGCGCTCGCCGTTCTTGTTGATCAGGTAACCACCTTCACCACGGCAACCTTCTGTAACCAGTACACCGGCGCCGGCGATGCCGGTCGGGTGGAACTGCCACATTTCGATGTCTTGTACCGGAACGCCTGCACGCAGGGCCATGCCGATACCGTCACCGGTGTTGATCAGGGCGTTGGTAGTCGAAGAGTAGATACGGCCTGCACCGCCGGTCGCCAATACGGTGGCGTTAGCCCGCACGTAAGAGGTTTCGCCGGTTTCGATGCAGATAACGATCATGCCTACAAAGGCACCGTCTTCGTTCTTCACCAGGTCGACGCCGTAGTATTCGTTGAGGAATACGGTGCCGGCCTTCAGGTTGGCCTGGTACAGGGTGTGCAACAGCGCGTGACCGGTACGGTCGGCTGCGGCACAGGTACGAGCGGCCTGGCCACCCTTACCGAAGTCTTTCGACTGACCGCCGAACGGACGCTGGTAGATGCGACCCTGTTCGGTACGGGAGAACGGCAGACCCATGTGTTCCAGCTCGAAGACCGCTTCCGGGCCTACGGAGCACATGTATTCGATAGCGTCCTGGTCACCGATATAGTCGGAACCCTTGACGGTATCGTACATGTGCCAGCGCCAGTCATCGTTTGGATCGGCGGAGGCGATGGCGCACGTGATGCCACCCTGGGCCGAAACGGTGTGGGAACGGGTCGGGAACACCTTGGTGATCACGGCAGTCTTGTGACCGCCCTGGGCCAGTTGCAGCGCAGCGCGCATGCCGGCACCGCCGCCGCCAATGATGATGGCGTCGAATGAAAGCGTATTAACTGTGTTAGCCATGAATCAGATACCCCAAAGAATCTGCACACCCCAGACGAAGTAAGCGAACATCGCGACGCCGCATACTGCCTGGAAGAGAAACCGTACTGCTGTCGCGGACTTGCCCAGCGCCATCGGCGTCAGGTAGTCGGTCGCGATGGTCCACATGCCAACCCAGGCGTGAGCGCCCAGGGCTACAAGGGCCAGCAGACTGAAGATGCGCATCCCGTTGTGAGCGAACAGGCCGTGCCATTGGGCGTAGCCAATGCCAGGGTTCGCCGCGAGGTACCCGATCAGGAAGATGAAATAAGCCGCGAGAACAACCGCAGACACACGTTGCGCCATCCAGTCATAGAGGCCCGAACGCGACAGGTTCGTAACGCTGGTTACCATATCCAAACTCCCGCCAGAACGATCAGCACCACGGAAATGGCGATGACGATTTTCGAGCCCAGCTTGCCGCCTTCCAGCGTCTCACCGATACCCATGTCCATGATCAAGTGGCGAATACCGGCCACAAGGTGATAAAGCAGAGCGGACAGGAGGCCCCAGGCGACGAATTTGGCCAGCGGACTGGTCAAGCATGCCTTCACCTCGGCGTACCCTTCTTCCGAACCCAGGGATTTGCTCAATGCATAAAGCATGATGCCCAGGCCAAGAAACAGGATGATGCCGGATACACGGTGCAGGAACGACGTTACGCCGGTGATGGGGAGTTTGATGGTCCTTAGGTCTAGGTTTACAGGTCGTTGGCTATTCACGGCTTTTTTTCACACTGAAGAGCCCCTAACAATCAGGGCAAAGTTGTTGGGGAGTGCACTGGTCAGGTAACCACCACCCAGGGAGTGCGACCCCCATCAAAACGGGCCCAAAAGCCCCTGGCGGTCGGAGGCCGAGTATAGACAGTTAGGCAACTAATGACAACGCGCACTCCTCACCCTAATAGCGCATTGCGCTGGCGGCATAAAAGGCGTAAATGGCAGGTAATTTCGAGGAAAAAGTACGGTTAAAGCCTTCTGGAGCAAGACTTTAGGCAAATTGACATCTGAATTTATCTCACTATAGTGGTGCGGGCCCTGCGTGGGGGGTCTGTCTGATGATTTGAAGCATAAATAGGAGGCCACATGGCTGACAAAAAAGCGCAGTTGATCATCGAGGGCGCAGCCCCCGTCGAGCTGCCCATTTTAACCGGCACCGTTGGTCCCGATGTTATCGACGTACGGGGCCTGACGGCCACGGGCCGTTTTACTTTCGACCCAGGCTTCATGTCGACCGCCTCATGCGAGTCGAAGATCACCTATATCGACGGTGATAACGGTATCCTGCTGCACCGCGGCTACCCGATCGAACAGCTTGCTGAACAGTCGGACTACCTGGAAACCTGCTACCTGCTGCTTAATGGCGAATTGCCAACAGCTGAGCAAAAGGCCCAGTTTGTCAGCACCGTAAAGAACCACACCATGGTTCACGAGCAGTTGAAGACCTTCTTCAACGGCTTCCGTCGCGACGCCCACCCGATGGCCGTCATGTGCGGCGTAGTCGGCGCCCTGTCGGCCTTCTATCACGACTCCCTGGACATCAATAACCCGCAGCATCGCGAAATCTCCGCGATCCGCCTGGTTGCCAAGATGCCGACCCTGGCCGCAATGGTTTACAAGTACTCCATGGGTCAACCCATGATGTACCCGCGCAACGACCTGACGTACGCGGAAAACTTCCTGCACATGATGTTCAACACCCCGTGCGAGATCAAACCGATCAGCCCGGTGCTGGCCGCCGCGATGGACAAGATCTTCATCCTCCACGCCGACCACGAACAGAACGCCTCGACCTCTACCGTGCGCCTGGCGGGCTCCTCGGGTGCCAACCCGTTCGCCTGTATCGCCGCCGGTATCGCCGCACTGTGGGGCCCTGCCCACGGCGGTGCGAACGAAGCCGTATTGACCATGCTCGATGAAATCGGCGATGTCTCGAACATCGACAAGTTCATCGCCAAGGCCAAGGACAAGAACGATCCGTTCAAGTTGATGGGCTTCGGTCACCGGGTCTACAAGAACCGCGACCCGCGCGCCACCGTAATGAAGAAGACCTGCGACGAAGTGTTGAAGGAACTGGGCATCAAGAACGATCCGCAACTCGAACTGGCCATGCGCCTGGAAGAGATCGCCCTGACCGACCCGTACTTCATCGAGCGCTCGCTGTACCCGAACGTCGACTTCTACTCGGGGATCATCCTCAAGGCGATCGGCATTCCAACCAGCATGTTCACCGTGATCTTCGCCCTGGCGCGGACCGTGGGCTGGATCTCCCACTGGAAAGAAATGCTCTCCAGCCCGTACAAGATTGGCCGTCCGCGCCAGCTGTACACTGGCTACGAGTCGCGTGACATCACCAAGCTGGAAGACCGCAAGTAAGCTGATCGCTACTTGGCTACACCGAAAACGGCCTCCTTTGTGATAGGGAGGCCGTTTTTATTTGTGCCGGATTTGAGAAACAGTTTTGTCGTATCTGTTACCAATAAAGGCAAAAAAAGCCCCGATCTCACGACCGGGGCATTTTTTGGAACTGTTACAGGCTTAGTGGCTAACCGCCCCACTCGCCCCCAGGCCAGTCTGCGAACGCACAAACTGCGGGAAGTACAGCGCACGTTCCTTCTCTGCCGCCGCCGACTTGTCGGTGATGGAGAAGAACCAGATGCCGATGAACGCAATGATCATCGAGAACAGCGCCGGGTACTCGTAAGGGAAGATCGCCTTCTCATGGTGCAGGATCGAGACCCAGATGGTCGGGCCGAGGATCATCAGGCCAACGGCACTGATCAAGCCCAGCCAGCCACCAATCATCGCACCGCGGGTGGTGAGGTTTTTCCAGTACATGGAAAGCAGCAGCACCGGGAAGTTACAGCTGGCCGCAATGGAGAACGCCAGGCCCACCATGAACGCGATGTTCTGGCTTTCAAACAGGATGCCCAAGCCAATCGCCAGTACTGCCAGGGCGATGGTGGTGATCTTCGATACGCGAATCTCATCCTTCTCGTTGGCCTTGCCTTTCTTGATCACGCTGGCGTACAGGTCATGGGACACCGCCGAAGCACCCGCGAGGGTCAAACCGGCAACCACTGCCAGGATGGTGGCAAACGCCACGGCCGAGATGAAGCCCAGGAAGATACTGCCGCCCACCGCGTTGGCCAGGTGCACCGCCGCCATGTTGTTACCGCCGAGCAAGGCACCTGCAGCATCCTTGAACGCCGGGTTGGTGCTGACCAGCAGGATCGCGCCGAAGCCGATGATGAAGGTCAGGATATAGAAGTAGCCGATGAAGCCAGTGGCATACAGCACGCTCTTGCGAGCTTCCTTTGCGTCACTCACAGTGAAGAAGCGCATCAGGATGTGCGGCAGGCCGGCGGTAC
Source organism: Pseudomonas sp. D8002 (assembly GCF_013385695.1). NCBI lineage: Bacteria > Pseudomonadati > Pseudomonadota > Gammaproteobacteria > Pseudomonadales > Pseudomonadaceae > Pseudomonas > Pseudomonas sp. D8002. Next base: position 246,685 of record NZ_JACAPM010000006.1, on the reverse strand, counting down.
CGAACATCAGTGCCAGGCCGAGGGAGAACGCCGAAATCGGGTCTTTCACCAGGCCGCCCGGGCTCATGATCGCTTCACCTTTAGGGTGAACCTTGATCGCCTCGGCAAACAACATGTTGAAGTCGAAGTTGACGTGTTTCATCACCATCAGCGCCATGAACGAGGCACCGGACAGCAACAGCACTGCCTTGATGATCTGCACCCAGGTGGTCGCCAGCATGCCGCCGAACAACACATAGAGGCACATCAGGATGCCTACCAGGATCACCGCGACGTGATAATCCAGGCCGAACAGCAGCTGGATCAGCTTGCCCGCGCCGACCATCTGCGCGATCAGGTAGAACGCCACCACCACCAAAGAGCCACAGGCCGACAGGCTGCGGATCTGGGTTTGCCCCAGGCGATAGGACGCCACGTCGGCAAAGGTGTATTTGCCCAGGTTACGCAGGCGCTCGGCGATCAGGAACAGAATGATCGGCCAGCCCACCAGGAAGCCGATCGAGTAGATCAGGCCGTCGTAGCCGGAGGTGAACACCAGCGCGGAAATCCCCAGGAAGGAGGCTGCCGACATGTAGTCACCGGCAATCGCCAGACCGTTCTGGAACCCGGTGATCTTGCCGCCGGCCGCATAGTAGTCGGCCGCCGACTTGTTGCGCTTGGACGCCCAGTAGGTGATGCACAAGGTCGCGCCGACGAAGGCCACGAACATCAGGATCGCTGCGATATTCAGCGGTTGTTTATGCACTTCGCCGGTCAGTGCATCGGCCGCCCAAACGGCAGGTGCAAAGGCCGAAGCGCCGAGTACAGCCAATAGACGACGGATCATTGCGCAGCCTCCTTGAGAATCGCATTGTTCAAGTCGTCGAATTCGCCGTTGGCGCGTCGTACATAGATGCCGGTGAGGACGAAGGCCGACACAATCAGCCCGACCCCGATAGGGATCCCCCACGTGATGGACGAACCGGGGCTGATCTTGGCCCCCAGTATTTGCGGCCCATAGGCAATCAGAAGAATGAAAGCGGAGTAAAGCCCAAGCATGATTGCCGAGAGAATCCAGGCGAATCTTTCCCTTTTACTAACCAGCTCCTTGAAACGCGGGCTGTTTTGAATCGAGAGGTAAATGCTGTCGTTCATTGTTTTTATCCTCGCAGCACAGCTTTTTATTATTGGAACATATCCACTGTATGCGGCTGAGGAACAGGTTCCAGACGACCTTAGTAGTAGAAGGAGTGTAGCGAGGGATATTGAAGGCGCAGGAATAATTGCGGGGGCGAAATAATGTGGGAGCCGGGCTTGCCCGCGATGGGATCACCTCGATACATCAAGTGCACCGAGGCGTCTGCATCGCAGGCAAGCCAGCTCCCACAAGAGACTTACTTAGCAGTCCACTCGGCGACGCGCTCAGGGTGCTTGGCCACCCAGTCCTTGGCCGCCGCTTCAGGCTTGGCGCCCTCTTGGATCGCCAGCATGACTTCGCCGATTTCATCCTTGGAGGCCCACTGGAATTTCTTCAGGAACGCCACGACTTCCGGGGCTTTCTTTTCCAGGCCTTTGCTGCCGATGCTGTTGACGGTCTCAGCAGCACCATAAATTCCTTTTGGGTCGTCCAGGAAACGCAGTTTCCACTTGGCGAACATCCAGTGTGGCACCCAGCCGGTGACCGCAATGGATTCCTGTTTGTCTTCGGCACGGGTCAACTCGGCGATCATCGCCGCACCCGAGCTGGCTTGCAGCTTGTAGTCCAGGCCATAGGCCTTGATTGCTTCGTCGGTCTTGAGCATCACACCTGAACCGGCGTCGATACCCACGATCTTGTTCTTGAAGGTGGTGTCGGTCTTGAGGTCTTCGATGGATTTGGCTTTCACGTACTCAGGCACGATCAGGCCGATCTTGGCGTCCTTGAAGTTGGGGCCGTAGTCGGCCACCTTGTCCTTGTTCTTGGCCCAGTATTCACCGTGGGTCACCGGCAACCAGGCGGAGAGCATGGCGTCGAGTTTGCCGGTGGCCACGCCTTGCCACATGATCCCGGTGGCGACCGCTTGCAGTTTCACGTCATAACCGAGCTTTTGCTTGATCACTTCTGCCGCCACGTGGGTGGTGGCGACACTGTCCGACCAGCCATCCACATAGCCGATGCTCAGGGTTTTGCTGTCGGCGCTGGCCAGTGTGGAGCTCATCGCAACTACCAGAGTGGCAGCTGCGCCCAAGAGTCGTCGCATCTTCATAGTGCTTCCCCGAAAGTGCTGCGCCCGGCGGATGCCGAGCGACGTCAACCTGTTGTTATGTGGTGCACCGCGCCCCCTTCACGCGCATCGATCACGTGGGTGCCTCATCAGTGGAGGGCTGACACTTCGATCATCAACCTGCTGCCACAAGCGACCTGCTCTGACTGCGACCTCAGGTAAGCAAGAAACGACATCACATCGCCAGCAGGATGATTTGTAGGACATTCACCGACGATCCCGCCCGAACTTTGCATGTCAAAATTATGCGGCCCCACTGGGACGGCTCAAATCCGGGTAAGATGCGCGCCTTTGCCCCCAGACGGCCTGATCATGCCCGCGACTGCACGTTTCCCGCTCCTGCCCTATTTATTTGCCCTGATCCTCGGTGTGCTGGCCCTCGGCGGCTATTGGTACAGCCTTGGCCAACCGGTGGTGCTGCCGGACGTGGCCAGCGCCAGCCACAAGCTGCAATGTGCGTCCTACACGCCCTTCGACAAAGACCAGTCGCCGTTCGACCAGCCGTTCAAACTGCGCCCCGAGCGCATGGATGCCGACCTGGCGTTGCTGGCCACCCGTTTCGAATGCATTCGCACCTACTCCCAGACCGGCCTTGAAGACTTGCCGGCACTGGCGCGCAAACACGGCCTGAAGCTGATGAGCGGCGCATGGGTCAGCAGTGATCCGGTGGCCACCGCCAAGGAAGTCGAGGCACTGATCGCTTCGGCCAATGCCAACCCCGACGTCGTCACCTCGGTGATCGTCGGCAACGAAACCCTGCTGCGCAAGGAAGTCACCGCCGGGCAGTTGGTCAAGTTGATCCATCACGTCAAGGACCATATCAAGCAACCGGTCACCTATGCCGATGTGTGGGAGTTCTGGCTGCAACACCCGGAAATCGCCCCGGCCGTGGACTTCCTGACCATCCACCTGCTGCCGTACTGGGAAGATGACCCCTCGGGCATCGACCAGGCGCTCAAGCACGTGGGCGATGTGCGCCAGACCTTCGGCAACAAGTTCGCCCCCAAGGACGTGATGATCGGCGAGACCGGCTGGCCGAGCGAAGGCCGCCAGCGGGAAACGGCGGTGCCGAGCCGGGTCAACGAAGCGAAATTCATGCGCGGGTTCGTGGCCATGGCCGAAGCCAATGGCTGGCACTACAACCTGATCGAAGCCTTTGACCAGCCGTGGAAACGCGCCAGTGAAGGGGCGGTGGGGGGTTACTGGGGCCTGTTTGATGCGGATCGCCAGGACAAGGGCGTGCTCGCCGGCCCGGTGACCAATGTGCCGTACTGGCCGCTGTGGCTGGGGGTTGGCGGGATTATCCTGCTGGGCACGCTGCTGCTGGGTGGCCGCGTGCGCACGGCCCGGGCTGCGTTGTTGTTGCCATTGCTGGGCGCCGTGGCGGCCTGCTCGATCGGCACCTGGGCCGAGTTGAACCGGGTCACCGCGCGCTTCACGGATGAGTGGGTGTGGGCTGGATTGCTGGTGGCCTTGAACCTTGCGGTACTGGCTCACGCCGCCCTGGCGTTGAGTGCGCGAGAAGGTTGGCGCGAACGCGCCTTCAACTGGCTGGAGCAGCGCGCTGGCTGGCTGGTGGCAATCGCCGGGTTTGCCGGTGCGGTCATGATGCTGGCGCTGGTATTTGACCCGCGTTACCGCAGCTTCCCGAGTGCCGCGCTGGTGCTGCCGGCGCTGGTGTACCTGGTGCGTCCGGTGAGCGGGCTGCGGCGGGAGATTGCATTGCTGGCGTTCATCATCGGTGCCGGTATTGCGCCGCAGTTGTTCCGTGAAGGGTTGATGAACCAGCAGGCGTGGGGTTGGGCGGTGGTGAGCCTGTTCATGGTCGTAGCCTTGTGGCGTTGCTTACGGGTGCGCAAGGCTTAAGACCGCTATCGCAGGCAAGCCAGCTCCCACATTTGGATCTGTGAACACGGTCAAATGTGGGAGCTGGCTTGCCTGCGATGGGGCCCTGTCAGGCTGCCCGAGGCGCCCTGACCAACCGCAACCCCGCAATCACCACCGCAAACACCGCAAAGGTCGTGTTGTACAACGCCAACGCCGGAAACCCGAACACCAGCGCCAACACCGCCAATCCCCACCCGGCCCGGCCCGGCACGAAAAACGCCAGCACCGCCGTGACCAGCGCCGCCCAGCCCAGCACCTTGAAGTGAATCATCAACCCCAGGTTGGAACGCACCTGGCATTCCCAGCGGCTGGCTTCGTCAGCGCAAATGCCCACCCAACGGCCATCCTCCATGAATCCGTAACGCGCGCCATAACTGGCGGCCAGCCAAAGCGGCAGGGCAATAAGCAACAGGATCAGCGGAAAACGGCGGGACATGGGGCACTCCGATAGGCGAAAACGGCGCCCAGCTTAATCCCCCGGTGGCCGTTGGCAAGTTTTGCAAACAGATAAGTGTTCATTAAGGCGTGCCAAAGTGTATCGTCTCGCTACTATTACCCCGATTCCGACGTTTTTTCCGACTTTTAGTGCCGAAGGCTGGCACTTCGGCAGCAACGCGGTGGTCATAGCCTGCGAACTCCACTTCAGCACGTTTTCCTCTTAGGGATTTAGTCATGCTCCGTTCCTTGCGCTGTGCGGCCCTGTTGGGCAGCCTTTTTCTGAGTGCGTCAGCACTGGCGGTCGATATCGACCAGGCCAGCTATGGCTACCCTTTGACCAACCCGTTTGAAGCGACCATCGCCACCACCCCGCCGAACCTGCGGCCGGAACTGCCATCGGACGATCAAATCAATCAGTCCGACTACACCCTGACGATGCGTCCCGAGCGCGAGTTCAGCCTGCCTGACAACTTCTGGGCGGTGAAGAAACTCACCTACCGCATCGCCAAGCAGGACCGTGCCGCACCGCTGATCTTCCTGATTGCCGGCACCGGCGCACGCTTTGACAGCACCATCAACGAATACCTGAAAAAGCTCTACTACAAGGCCGGCTACCACGTCGTCCAGCTGTCGTCCCCCACCAGCTTCGACTTCATCGCCGCCGCCTCGCGCTTCGCCACTCCCGGCATCAGCCAGGAAGACGCCGAAGACATGTACCGCGTGATGCAGGCCGTACGCGCGCAAAACCCGACGCTGCCCGTGACCGACTTCTACCTCACCGGCTACAGCCTCGGCGCCCTCGACGCAGCCTTTGTCAGCAAGCTGGACGAAACCCGTCGCAGCTTCAACTTCAAGAAAGTCCTGCTGCTGAACCCGCCGGTCAACCTCTATACCTCGATCACCAACCTCGACAAACTGGTGCAGACCGAGGTCAAGGGCATCAACAACAGCACCACCTTCTATGAGCTGGTGTTGAACAAACTGACCCGCTACTTCCAGCAAAAGGGCTACATCGACCTCAACGATGCCCTGCTGTACGACTTCCAGAACTCCAAGGAACACCTGACCAACGAACAGATGGCGATGCTGATCGGCACTTCATTCCGCTTCTCGGCGGCCGACATTGCCTTCACCTCGGACCTGATCAACCGTCGCGGCCTGATCATCCCGCCCAAGTACCCGATCAGCGAAGGCACCAGCCTCACGCCGTTCCTCAAGCGTGCGCTGCAGTGCGACTTCGACTGCTACCTCACCGAACAGGTGATCCCGATGTGGCGCGCCCGTTCCGACGGCGGCAGCCTGCTGCAACTGGTTGACCAGGTCAGCCTGTATGCCCTCAAGGACTACCTGCACGACAGCCCGAAAATCGCCGTCATGCACAACGCCGACGACGTGATCCTGGGCCCTGGCGACCTTGGCTTCCTGCGTAAAACCTTCGGCGATCGCTTGACCGTCTACCCCCTGGGCGGCCATTGCGGCAACCTCAACTACCGCGTCAACGCCGACGCCATGCTGGAGTTCTTCCGTGGCTAAATATCTTCTGCTGCTCGCCGCCCTGATGTGCGCGGGCGTGGCCAATGCCGACAACAGCAAGGCCCACACGCCAACCGTAGTGGACTCCGACGGCTTCAAGGAGCCCCTGAGCCACCTCAAGTTCAACCCTGGCCTGGACCAGCGTGAGTTCGAGCGCTCGTCGGTCAACGCGCTGAATGTCTACGACCCGCTGGAGTCGTGGAACCGCCGGGTCTACCACTTCAACTACCGCTTCGACCAGTGGGTGTTCCTGCCCGTGGTGGACGGTTACCGCTATGTCACCCCGAGCTTCCTGCGTACCGGCGTCAGCAACTTCTTCAACAACCTCGGGGATGTACCCAACCTGCTGAACAGCCTGCTGCAGCTCAAGGGCCATCGTTCCCTGGAAACCACCGGCCGCCTGCTGCTCAACACCACCATCGGCATCGCCGGCCTGTGGGACCCGGCCACCGCCATGGGCCTGCCGCGCCAGAGCGAAGACTTCGGCCAGACCCTGGGCTTCTACGGTGTACCGGGCGGCGCCTACCTGGTGCTGCCGCTGTTTGGTCCGTCGAACCTGCGGGATACCACCGGCCTGCTGGTGGACTACGGCGCCGAGACCGAGATCAACTTCCTGAACGTGTCCAAGGTCAGCGAAAACCACCCGGAAATCTGGGCCCTGCGCGCCGTCGACAAGCGCTACCAGACCAGCTTCCGCTACGGCCAGATGAACTCGCCGTTCGAGTATGAAAAGGTGCGCTACGTGTACACCGAGGCGCGCAAGTTGCAGATCGCCGAGTAATGCCCCGTGTAGGCGCTGGCTTGCCAGCGCCTACATCCCCCGCCGACACCACTTACGCCACGTAAACCGCAGTTGCAGCACGGCCGCCCTGGCCATTTCCCGATCCTGCTCCGCCAATCCCGAAGGCTGTTCAAGCGCTTCAAGCATCGCAACGCTGGCCGCATCCATCAGCGACTCATTCGCCACGCTCGGCCCCCCCTCCTCCAACACCGACGCCAATGCCCGCAAATAGCGATCGCGCTCAATCGCCAACGCACCCCGGCTGTCCGCCAGGCAGGCGCGCAACTCCAGCAACTCATCCCCCAGGTCCAGCCCCAGCAATCCGTTATCCCAGTGGACACGGCGATCGGCAGGCAAGGTTTCGCTGTAGCGCGACAGGCGAATCAGCCGGTCCGCCATGCGCCCGCCAAACCAGCTTTCAGCCTGTTCCAGCGGGCGCGAGGTCAATTGCGCCAGGTCGAACAGCGACGCCTTGAACATCCGCCGATAGTGATGTTCGCCGGGATTGAGCTGGATCAGCCGAAACACCACCACGGCAATACCGACACCCACCAACGTCGCGATGGCCTTGTTGAGGAACGCGGCGAAGTCATAGGTCATCACATTGCTGGGCCCGACGTTGTTGACGAAAAAGATGCAGAACGCCGAGGCCGTGGCCGCCAGCTTGAGGCGGCTCATGCACAACGAGGCGAAAAACAGCGGCACTCCCAACGCCAGGCATAACAGGGGAAAGCCATCGAAGCCGGGCAACAGCACGAAGCACACAAAACCGGCCACCGGGATCGACAGCGCTATGCCCTTGAGGAAATTCAGGCTGGAGGCCGACGGGTTTTCCCGCGCTGCAAACAGGCTCAACACCACGCCACAAATCGATACCGCGCCCAAACCCGAAGGCCATGCCGTAAAGATCCAGAACGCCGCGACCGCCAGAAACGCCAACGCACTGCGCAGCCCGCCAAGCACCCCCTGCTCGATATCCCGGTGCCAGGACATCGCCCCCGGTGCGCCGGGCGGCACCCTGCCCTGCTCGACCGCCGACAGCGTCAATGCACCCAGCTCAATCAAGCGCAACACCTGCGCCAGTTGCACCAGGCAAAAGTGCGCCTCCTGGCCAAGCTGCGGATCCTGCAACGCCAGGCCAAGCCGTTGTGACAACTCGGGCAGTTCATCAAGACGCTCCTGCTGCAACGCCGAAGCCACCGCTTCAATCAGTGGCCCGACCGCCGCCGTTTCATCGAGCATCATCCGCTGGCGCGCCACGCCCCGCGCCGCCCGCAGCAGGCTAAGCAGATCACGGCTGAGCACCCGCAAGGCCTGGGAGCGGCGCCGGCCCTTGGGCCCTTCAAACCAGGCATGGTCGCGCTGGCTGTCCACCGCCACCAGGCGGCTCAATGCTTCGAGCAAGCCTTTACGCTGGTCGGTACCCAACAGCTCCGAAGCGGCAGCCCGCACCCCGGCCTGCCAGGCGGCGCGCGCCTGAACCGCCAGCACCTGCTCGACCCGGCGCGGCCACAGAATCGTACTGGCGATGGAGGCACAAAGAATCCCCAGGCTGATCTCCTGGCAGCGTGCCACCGCCTCATCGAACACTCCCAGCGGTGCCGCCGTAGCGGGTAGCGCAATAATCGCCGTGGTGTAACCCGCCAGCACAAACCCATAGGACGCATGATTGCGCAGCAAGGATGCCCCCGTGGTGCAGAACGCCAGCCACAGCGCCATGCACAGCAGGAACAACAACGGCGCCTGGCCAAACACGCCGATCATCGCAATGGAAACCATGGCCCCGACAAACGTACCCACCAGCCGATAGGCGCCTTTGGCCAGGACCATGCCGCTGGTGGACTGGCCCACGATAAATACGGTGGTCAGGGCCCATTGCGGTTGCTGCAAGTCAAAACAGAAGGCCAGGTACAACGCGACCCCGCCGGCGATCATGTTGCGCAAGGCAAACAGCAGATCGCTACGGGACGGGGTCAACGTCGCCTGCCAGAAATCAGGGAGCTGGAAGGTGGAGGATTTCATTAAACCCACATATAGATAGCAAGCTAATGATTAGCATCGTATCTATATTTGTGGCGAATGCCAATCTCAGGCTATTTGACCAGGCGCTTTTCCTTGGATGGCCTGTAGCCAAAGTAGGCGCTGTAGCACTTGCTGAAATGGCTCGGCGAGACAAACCCGCAGGCCACCAGCACGTCCACCTGGGACAGCTCGGTGTGTTGCAGCAGCCGACGGGCCTCGGTGATGCGCAGTTCCAGGTAATAACGCTGGGGCGTGGTGCCAAGCTGCTCCTTGAACAAACGCTCCAACTGGCGTCGGGAACGGCCCGCATAAACGGCCAGTTGCTCAAGCTCCAGAGGCTCTTCGAGGTTGGCGTCCATCAGGTTGACCACCTCGCGCAGGGGCGCGCTCAAGCAGATGTTCTCGGTCGGTTTCACCCGCCGGTAGCGCGACTCCTCAAACGCCAGGATGTCCTCGATTCCCTCCACCAACGCTTTGCCGTACAGCCCCTTGATCCAGTCCAGCGCCATATGAAACGCACCGGAAGGGCTCGATGCCGTCAGCCGGTCGCGATCAATCACATAGGGTTCGCTGCTGACCTGCGTCGCCTTGCAGAACTCGGCCAGGGCCGGGCGATGTTCCGGGTGCACGGCGCAGCGGTAGCCGCCCAGCAACCCCGCACGCCCCAGGAACCACGCACCATTCCACAAACCGGCCAGGCTCACACCCTGCTCCGAGGCGCTTTTCAGCAGGTGGATAAACTCCTCCGCAGCCTTCAGTTCAGTGCGATAGCCACCGCATATCACCAACAGGTCCAACTCTTTAAGCACCGAAGACTCAAGCCGCGCATCGGGCCGGATCACCAGCCCCAGGTCACTGATCACCTCGCCTTCCCGCAAGCCGAAGGTCGACGTAGAAAAAGAAGCGGGCCGCAGCAGGTTGGCGGTGATCAGCGTATCCAGCGCCTGGGTAAACGCCGGCAGCGAGAAATGTTCGAGCAACACAAATCCCGCACGCACCGTCTGGCGGGCGTCGCCGGGATTTTCATTCAGGTAGCGGAGGTTCTTGCCTTTCATGCCCCCGCTGAATTGCCGTCGCTCGATCAAATGCCTATGCCCTCACCCGCTTCCAGAGGTTACCCAGCACGCTGACCACCGCCAACACCACGGCCCCGGCAATGATCCCCGCCACTGCATTGAGCAACGTCGGCATCAACCACGCCAGGCCGCCAGTACTCTGGCTCACGGTCTCGATCCAGTGATGCACCACCGGCACACCGTGGGTCAGGATGCCACCGCCGACCATGAACATCGCCGCCGTACCGATCACCGACAGGCTTTTCATCATGTACGGCGCCGCCCGCAGGATCGCCCCGCCGATGCTGCGCGCCGCCTGGCCGGGCTTCTGGGTGAGCCACAGGCCCAGGTCATCGAGTTTGACGATACCGGCCACCAGGCCGTAGACGCCGATGGTCATGACGATGGCGATACCCGACAACACGATCACTTGCTGCATCAGCGGTGCATCGGCCACGGTACCGAGGGTGATGGCGATGATTTCGGCGGAGAGGATGAAGTCGGTACGGATCGCGCCCTTGATCTTGTCCTTCTCGAAGGCCACCAGGTCCGTGGCCGGATCCGCCACGGCTTCCACCAGGTGCGCCTGCTCTTCGGTGCGTTTGTGGAAGAAGCTATGGGCGAGTTTTTCGAAACCTTCAAAACACAGGTAAGCGCCGCCCAGCATCAACAACGGCGTGACCGCCCACGGCGCAAACGCGCTGATCAGCAACGCAGCCGGCACCAAAATCAGCTTGTTGACGAACGAGCCCTTGGCCACCGCCCACACCACCGGAATTTCCCGCTCGGCGCGCACCCCGGAGACTTGCTGGGCATTCAGCGCCAGGTCGTCCCCCAGCACGCCGGCGGTTTTCTTCGCAGCCATCTTGGTCATCAACGCCACATCGTCGAGCACCGCGGCGATGTCGTCGATCAATACCAGCAAACTGCTTCCTGCCATGGCTCGGGCTTCCCGTGATTCAAAGTGCGCCGAGAATAACGCGGCGCACACCGGGTTAGCGAGCCGTTCAGCGCGCAGGCGTTTGCCAGCCCCCGCCAAGGCTCTGGATCAGCGCCACACTGCCCTGGCTGAGCTGGCCCTGGGTGTCGCGAAGATTCTGCTCGGCTTGCAGCAACACCAGTTGCTGGGTCAGCACGGCCTCCTGGCTCACGGTGCCGGCGCGCAACTGTGCTTCCTGGCTGCCGAACAGTTGCTGATTACGCTGGTACACCTGCTGGAACGCATCGGCCTGGGTTTGCAGGTGGTTGATTGCCGACAGGTTGTCTTCAACGTTCTGCAAGGCGCTGAGCACGGTGCCCTTGTAGGTCGCGGCGATCTGGTCATAGCTGGCCTCGGCCTGCTTGACCGCCGCTTCGCGGGCGCCGCCATCGAACAGGGTTTCCGCCAGCGCCGGGCCCAACGTCCAGATGCGATTGGGCAGGGAGAACAACCCGCCCAACGCACTGCCGCGGTAACCGGCCTCGGCAGTCAGATCCAGCGTAGGGAAGAACGCAGCTTCGGCCACGCCGATTTTCGCGTTGGCCGCCGCTGCCGAGCGCTCCGCCGCCACCACATCGGGACGCCGTTGCAGCAGGGTCGACGGCAAGGTCAACGGTGGCCGCGGGACCACGAAGCTGTAGTCATTGCGCACCGCCACGCTGAATTCACTCGGCGCCACGCCCACCAGCACGGCCAGCGCGTGTTCGTATTGCTCGCGGTCGCGCAGGGAGGTCTGCAGGTCGGCAATCGAGGTGGTCAACTGGTCCTGAGCCACCAGCAACTGGTCGTTGGTGGCGACGCCCTGGGTGAACTGCACCTGGATCATGTCCAGCAGTTGCTGGTTGATCTTCTGTTGTTGCTGCAACAGGCGCACGTCGATGTCCATCTGCCGCAGGGCGAGGTAGTTACTCGCCACGCTGGAACTGATGGACAGCCGCACCCCGGCCAGCAACGCATCCGATTGCTGGGCCGTCGCCTGGCTGGACTCTATCCCGCGCCGCACCAGGCCCCACAGATCCGGCTCCCAACTGGCGGTCAAGGTGGCGCTGACACTGTTCTGCACGCCGCCCGCCGTGGTACCGGTGGTGGACGTGCCGCTACCACTGCCTGCCGTTCCCCGCGAACCCGACAACCCTACGCCAACGGTGGGCCACAACCCTGCCCGGCTGGACGCCACCTGCGCCTGGGCCAGACGATAAGCCGCCTCCGCCGCGATGATCGACTGGTTGGCCTTGGCCGAGCGCGCCACCAAATCGTTCAGTACCGGGTCCTGATAGGCCAGCCACCACTGGCTGTCCATGGCCCCCTGGGGGTTGGCCGCCGCACGCTGCCACTGCGCGCCTTCCTTGAAGGTCTGCGGCAGCTCCATGGCGGGCTTCTGGTAATCGGGCCCGACCATGCAGCCGCCGAGCAGCAGGCTGATGCAAAGCACGCTGTATTTCACGTTCATAACCTTGCTTCCTTACGCCGACCCAGGCGCTGTGACGCCCGGTCGAGCCACAGGTAGATCACCGGGGTGGTGTACAGCGTCAGCACCTGGCTGAACAGCAGGCCACCAATAATCGAAATCCCCAACGGCCGGCGCAACTCAGAGCCATAACCGGTGCCGAGCACCAGCGGCAGCGCGCCAAGGATCGCCGCCAGGGTGGTCATCATGATCGGCCGGAAACGGATCAGGCACGCTCGGCGAATCGCTTCCTTGGCCGTGAGGCCGAACTCCCGCCGCTCGGTGATCGCGAAGTCGATCATCATGATCGCGTTTTTCTTCACGATACCAATCAACAGAATCACCCCCACCAGCGCAATGATCGACAGCTCGGTGCCGGTCAGCAGCAAGGCGATCAACGCACCGACGCCGGCCGAGGGCAGGGTCGAAAGAATGGTCAGCGGGTGCGTCAGGTTTTCGTAGAGGATGCCCAGCACGATATACACGCACAGCAACGCAGCGACGATCAGCAGTGGCTCACTGGCCACCGACGACTGGAACACCTGGGCCGTACCGGCAAACTGGCCGACCACACTGGCGGGCATGCGCAGTTGCTTCACCGCATCGTCCACCATCGCCGTGGCCTGGCCGATGGACGTGCCGGGCGCCAGGTTGAACGAGACTGTCACCGCCGGGAACGTGCCCTGGTGACTGATGGAAATTGCGGTGCGCGCCACCGTGTTATCCGCCAGTGCCGAGAGTGGCACCAGGGTCTGCCCGGTGGTCAGGTTGGGCGCCGCCGTGGTGCCCTTGGTGGTCGTGGCCTGGGTGCCCGTCGGCACATAAATGCCCTTGAGCGCGGAAGGGTCGGTCCAGTATTCCGGCGCGATTTCCATCACCACGTGGTACTGGTTGGCCGCGCGATACAGGGTCGCGACCTGGCGCTGGCCAAAGGCGTCGTACAGCGTCTGGTCGACCGCCGAGACACTCACCCCGAGGCGCGCCGCCGTGTCCCGGTTGATTTGCACATTGGCCAGCAAGCTGTTGTCTTGCTGGTCGGTATTGAGGTCGGTGAGTTGCGGCAATTTGCGCAGCACCGCCACCACCTTGGGCACCCATTCGTCCAGCGACTCCTGGTCATCGGCGGTCAGGGTGTATTGGTATTGCGCGCCACTTTGCCGGCCACCCACGGTGATGTCCTGGGCCGACTGCAAATACAGCTTGGTGCCCGGCAAGTCGCCGAGGCTGCGGCGGATCTGGCCGATGATTTCGGTGGCGTTGTCCTTGCGCTCGCCCAGGGGCTTGAGCAATACAAACATCTGCGCGCTGTTGACCGCCCCGCCGCCCCCTCCGCCACCGCCGACAAACCCGGCGACGGTTTCGATGTTCGGGTTTTTCATCACCTTGCGGTTGATCTCGGTGAAGTCCTTCTGCATCGCCCCATAGGAAATGCTCTGGTTCGCCAGGATGCTGCCCTGCAAGCGCCCGGTGTCTTCCTGGGGGAAAAAACCCTTGGGCACCAGCACGTACAACACGCCGGCGAGCACGATCACCAACACCGTCACAAAACCCATCAGCACCGTATGGTCGATCACCCAACCGAGGGTGCGATCGTAGAAGCGGTGAAAGCGCGAATCCGGGTGTTCATTGCCTTCATGAATCGCTTTCGGCGCGCGCAGCAGCACGCTGGCGAGCATCGGTGTAACCGTCAGCGAGATCAGCATCGAGATCACGATGGCCACCGACAACGACACCGAAAACTCGCGGAACAGCCGCCCGACAATCCCGCCCATCAGCAGCAGCGGAATAAACACCGCCACCAGCGACACGCTGATGGTCAGTACCGTGAAGCCGACTTCCTGGGCACCGGCCAGCGCCGCTTCCACCCGGGTCTTGCCGCGCTCCAGGTGGCGCATGATGTTTTCCACCACCACAATCGCATCGTCCACCACAAAGCCGGTGGAAATCGTCAGCGCCATGAGTGACAGGTTGTTCAGGCTGTAGCCGAGGAAGTACATCGCGCCGAAGGTGCCGAGCAGCGACAGCGGCACCACAATCGCCGGCACCAGGGTGCTGCGCCAGTCGCGGAAGAAGCCGAAGGTCACCAGGGTCACCAGCAGGATCGACACCAGCAACGTGATCTCGACGTCATGCAACGAGGCGCGAATGGTGGTGGTGCGGTCCATCAGCAGGTTGAGCTTGATCGTCGCCGGAATCGAGCTTTGCAGGAACGGCAGCGAGGCCTTCACCGCGTCCACCGTCTCGATCACATTGGCGCCCGGCTGCTTGAACACCACCAGCAATACCGCCGGCTTGCCGTTGGACAGGCCGAAGTTGCGCAGGTCCTGCACGTCTTCGCGCACGTAGCCCAGGTCGGCGATATGGATCAGGTCGCCGTTGTGGGCCTTGACCACCAGCGGCCCGTAGTCCTTTTCATCGAGCAACTGGTCATTCGCCGCAATGCCGTAGTTACGGTCGCCGATGGCCACGTTGCCCTTGGGCAAGTTGACGTTGGAGGCGTTGATCACCTGGCGCACCTGCTCCAGGCTGACGCCGTACTGGTTGAGCCGATCGGGGTTCAATTCCACCCGCACCGCCGGCAGCGCGCCGCCGCCCACCGTCACGTCACCGACCCCGGTGGTCTGCAACAACTTCTGCTCCAACAGGGTCGAGGCCACGTCATACATCTGCCCCGGCGTGGCGCTGTCGGAGGTCAGGCTGATGATCAGAATCGGCGAATCCGCCGGGTTGACCTTGCGGTACGTCGGGTTGCCGGACAGGTCGCTGGGCAGGTTGCTGCGGGCGGCATTGATCGCCGCCTGCACATCCCGCGCGGCGCCGTCGATGTCGCGATTCAGGTCGAACTGCAAAATGATCCGCGCCGAGCCCAAGCTGCTGGACGAGGTCATCTGCGTGACCCCGGCAATCTGCCCGAACTGGCGCTCCAGGGGCGTGGCCACTGAACTGGCGACGGTGGTCGGATCGGCGCCGGGCAACGAGGCGCTGACGCTGATGGTGGGGAAATCCACCTCCGGCAACGGCGCCACCGGCAACAGCATGAAGGCCAGCGCGCCAAACAGCGCGAGGCCGGCCGCCATCAAGGTGGTTGCAATCGGGCGGCGAACAAACGGCGCGCTGAGGTTCATTGCCATCAGACCGCTTCAGCCGGGCGGCGGCTGAAGCGCTGCCCCAGGCCGTGCATGGCGAGGAAGATCACCGGCGTGGAAAACAGCGTCAGCAACTGACTGAGCAACAACCCGCCGATAATCGCGATGCCCAGCGGGTGACGCAGCTCCGAACCAATCCCCGTACCGAGCGCCAGCGGCACCGCGCCGAACAGCGACGCCATGCTGGTCATCAGGATCGGCCGGAACCGCAACTCTGCCGCCTGGCGGATCGCGGCCGTGGGGCTCAGGCCGCCCTCGCGTAACAACTCCAGGGCAAAGTCGACCATCATGATGCCGTTTTTCATCACGATACCGATCAGCAACACAATGCCGATCAGGCCGATGATGTCGAACTGCGTGCCCGTCACCAGCAGCGCCAGCAAGGCCCCGAGTGCTGCCGAGAGCAGCGTCGAAAGGATCGTCACCGGGTGCACGAAGCTTTCGTACAGAATCCCCAGCATCAGGTACACCACCACAATCGCCGCCACCACCAGGAATACCTGGTTGGACAGCGACTGTTCGAACGTCGCCGCCGCGCCTTCCAGGTTGGCCTGCACCGACAGCGGCAAGCCGACCTTGGCCTCGATGTCCTTGAGCCGCGTCACCGCCGCGCCAAGGGTCTGGCCGGGCGCTAGGTTGAACGAAACGTCGGCATACGGAAACTGGCCCAGCCGGTTGATGGTGACGGGCGCCCGCACCACCTGCAGGGTCGCCATGCTCGACAGCGGCGCCACACCGCCACCGGGAATGTCCACGTACAACCCGGTGAGCAGGTCCGGCAAGTTGCGCGGCGGATGGTCGGTGGCGATCACCACGTGGTACTGGTTGAGCTGGGTGTAGATCGTCGAGACCTGGCGCTGGCCGAAGGCGTCATACAGCACATCGTCAATCGCCTGGGGCGTGATACCGAGTCGCGAGGCGGTGGCGCGGTCAAAGGTCAGCTGGATCTGATTGCCGAATTGCATCGCCTGGCTTTGCACGTCGGTGAACATCGGGTCTTGCTTGATCGCCGCCAGCAGCTTGTTGGTCCACGTTTCCAGCTCGTCCGGATCGGTGGCTTGCAGGCCCAGGCGGTAGCTGGTGGTGGACACCGTGGCGTCGAGGGTCAGGTCCTGTACCGAGTGCAGGTACAGGCGGATCCCGGCGTCGTCGGCGTTGGCATCGGAGAGCCGGCGGATCACCTCGGTGGCACTATCGCGCTCGCCGCGGGGCTTGAGGTTGATCAGCAGGTTGCCCTGGTTGATGGTCGGGTTGGTCTGGTCGATCCCGACGAAGGACGACAGGCTTTGCACCGCCGGGTCCTTGAGGATTCGCGCGGCCAGGCGCTGTTGTTCGGTCTGCATCTGCTGGAATGAAACCGTCGGCGCCGCCTGGGAAATACCCTGGATCAGCCCGGTGTCCTGGTCGGGGAAAAAGCCCTTGGGCATGATCACCAGAATCATCAGGGTCAGCGCGGCGGTGAGCGCTATCGAGATCAGGGTCAAGGTGCGGTGCGCCAACACCCAGTCAAGGCCACGCACGTAGTGGGTGTTGATGCGGTCGAAGAAATCCGCGCGGCGTTCCTGGTGCTTATTCTTGAGCATCCGCGCGCACATCATCGGCGTGAGGGTCAGGGAGATGAACGCCGAGATAACGATGGTCACGGCCACGGTCATGGCGAATTCGCGGAACAGCCGGCCGACCACATCGCCCATGAACAGCAGCGGGATCATCACTGCAATCAGCGCAATCGACAGCGAAATAATCGTGAAGCCGATTTGCTCCGACCCCTTGAGCGCCGCCTCCAGCGGCGAGTCGCCCGCCTCGATATAGCGCGTGATGTTTTCGATCATCACGATGGCGTCGTCCACCACGAACCCGATGGCGATAGTCAGCGCCATCAGTGTCAGGTTGTTCAGGGAGAAGCCCAGCGCATAAGCCACCGCCAGGGTGCCCACCAGCGTCAGCGGCACGGTGACTGCCGGAATAACCGTCGCCGCAACGTCGCGCAGGAAAATGAAAATCACGATCACCACCAGCAGCACCGCCACCGCCAGTTCGTACTGCACATCGGTGACCGAGGCGCGGATGGTTTGCGTGCGGTCGGTCAGCACATCGACCTTCAAGGTACCCGGCAAACTGGCCCGCAGCTTGGGCAGCAATTGCTGCACGCGGTCGACCACCTGAATCACGTTGGCGCCTGGCTGGCGCTGAATGTTCAGCACAATCGACGGCGTGCTGTTGGTCCACGCAGCCTGGCGCGGGTTCTCCGGGCCCTGGGTGGAACTGGCGATCTGCGACAGGCGAATCGGCGCGCCATTTTTATAGGCGATCACCAGGTCGCGGTATTCCTCGGCCGATTGCAGCTGGTCGTTGGCACCAATCGAATACGCCTGGAACTTGCCGTCGATATTGCCTTTGGCCTGGTTGACGTTGGCCGTGCCGAGGGAGGTGCGCAGGTCATCAATGGACAGGCCGAGGCTATTGAGCGCCGAGGTATTCGCCTCGACCCGCACCGCCGGGCGTTGGCCGCCGCTGATGGTCACCAAGCCGACGCCGGTGATCTGCGAGATCTTCTGCGCCAACCGTGTATCCGCCAGGTCCTCGACCTTGGTCAGCGGCAATACATCGGAGGTCAGGGACAGGGTCAGCACCGGCGCATCCGCCGGATTGACCTTGCTGTATACCGGTGGGTACGGCAGGTTGGCCGGCAGGAAGGTGCCGGCGGCGTTGATCGCGGCCTGCACTTCCTGCTCTGCCACGTCCAGGGACAGCGACAGGTCGAATTGCAGGGTCACCACCGAAGCGCCGTCGGAGCTGGTGGAGTTCATCGACTTGAGGCCCGGCATCTCGCCGAGCTGGCGCTCCAGCGGCGCGGTGATCGAGGAGCTGACCACGTCCGGGCTGGCGCCGGGGTATTGGGTGAAGACCTGGATGGTCGGGTAATCGACTTCGGGCAACGCCGACACCGACAACAGGTGATACCCCAACATGCCCAGCAACAGCACCGCGACCATCATCAAGGTGGTGGCGACGGGACGTTCGATAAAGGGCCGCGAAATGTTCATGCTCGGCAGCTCCTCACTGGGCGACGACCTTCACGGCCGAACCGTCATCCAGTTTGTCGGCGCCTTCGGTGATCACCTGCTCGCCTGGCTTGACCCCGTTTTCGAGTACCGCCGACACATCGCCCATCGATGGGCCGGTCTTGATGTTGCGCAGGCTGGCCTTGTCGCCATTCACCACGAACACAAAATCGCCCTTGCTGCCATGCTGGATCGCCCGGGTGGGCACCACGGCAACCTGGGCCAGGGTGTCGGCCTTCAGGCGCGCATTGACGAACTGGTTGGGGAACAGCGCACTGCCCGAATCATCGAACTGCGCCTTGACCTTGATGGTGCCGGTGGAGGTGTCTACCTGGTTGTCCAGGGCCAACAGGCTGCCGGTGGCCAGCAGGGCTTTCTTGTTGCGGTCGTAGGCCAGCACCGTCACGACGCCACGGCCCAGGGCCTGGTTGATAGCGCCCAAGTCGTCCTCGGGGACCGCGAACACCACGGTGGCCGGGTTCATCTGGGTAATCACCACGATGCCGGTGGTGCTGGTGGTGGTGACGTAATTGCCGGGGTCGACCAGGCGCAGGCCCACCACACCGTCGACCGGCGAAGTGATGGTGCAGTAGCCGACCTGCACTTCAAGGTTCTGCACATTGCCCTGGTCGGCGGCCACGGTGCCCAGTTGTTGCTGGACCAAGGACGCCTGGGTGTCGACGGTTTGCTGGCTGGTAGAACCGGCCTTGACCAGTTCGCGGTAGCGCACCAGATCGCGCTGGGCATTGCTCAACACAGCCTGGTCGTGGGCCAGGGTACCCTTGGCCACGGCCAGCTGGGCCTTGAGAGCACGGTCATCGATCCGCGCAATCACCTGGCCCTTGCTGACGTGCTGGCCTTCCTTGAATTCCACGCTGCTGAGGATGCCATCGACCTGGGTGACCACGGTCACACTGCGGGTGGGGGTGACGGTGCCGAGGGCATCGATATACACCGGCACGTCCTGCAACACCACCGGCACCACGGCCACCGGTTCGCCGGTGACGGCCGGCCGGCCTTTGTGCCCGCCTGCAAAGAAGTGCAAACCCAGGGCAATCAACAACGCTACCAGTAACAACGTGCCAACGGCCCAGGCGAACGTACGTCGTCTGCTTTTCTCCACGGGTTTCTCTCTCGAACGCCGAAAACAGGAAGGGGCGGCCAGGCTAAATGGCCGCTCGCTGCCTGAACTCTAGCAGCGCGCTGGAGCTGTGCCTGTACGACCGTGAATGCGTTCAGCATCAAGACAGACAAAGTCAGCTGGGCGCCCCGCCATGCAAGGGCTGCGGCGGGATTCTTGAGCCCTGCGCAAAGCCGGTGCTACCATGCCAGACCGCCTGTCTTGGCAAGGAACCTCCTGGTCTATGAGCACCATTCGCGAGCGCAACAAAGAACTGATCCTGCGGGCTGCCAGTGAGGAGTTTGCCGACAAGGGCTTCGCCGCGACCAAAACCAGCGACATCGCCGCCAAGGCCGGGCTGCCCAAGCCCAACGTCTACTACTACTTCAAGTCCAAGGACAACCTCTATCGCGAGGTGCTCGAAAGCATTATCGAGCCGATCCTGGCGGCCTCCACACCGTTCAATCCTGATGGCGACCCTTCGGCCGTGCTGAGCGGGTACATCCGCTCGAAGATCTGCATCTCCCGGGATTTGCCGTTTGCCTCGAAAGTGTTTGCCAGTGAGATCATGCACGGCGCCCCGCATTTAAGCCCCGAGCAGGTGGAACAGCTGAATGCCCAGGCCAAGCACAACATCGACTGCATCCAGAGCTGGGTGGACCGTGGGCTGATTGCGCCGATTGATCCGCATCACCTGATGTTCAGCATTTGGGCGGCGACGCAGACGTATGCGGATTTTGACTGGCAGATTTCGGCGGTGACCGGGAAGGCGAAGTTGGATGAAGCGGATTATGAGGCGGCGGCGCAGACGATTATTCGGTTGGTGTTGAAGGGGTGTGAGCGGGACTGATAGACCGCAGCGTCTTCAAGATTCGCGAGCAAGCCCGCTCCCACATTTGAATTTGTGCCAGACATAAATCGTTTAAACGCTGCAGATCCAATGTGGGAGCGGGCTTGCTCGCGAAAGCGCCCTCCCAGACACATCCTGCACAAAGCCAAACCATCATCTCCAGATTCCCCGATCTAGCCTCTCAGAACCCCACCTGAAGAGAGGCAAAGGAATGCCTGATCCAGCTGCTTCACATCGCCTGCGCATCGGGCGATTCAGCGAGTCCAACCGCATCTACCTGATCACCACCAACACCCACGAACGCGCGCCGATATTCAGTGATTTTTATCTCGGCCGCCTGGTGGTCTGGCAATTCCGGCTCGCCCAGTATCAAGGGCTGGCGAACTCCCTGGCCTGGGTGGTCATGCCCGACCACTTTCACTGGTTGATTGAGCTGCAAAAAGGCTCATTGGGAGACCTGATGTGCCAGGTGAAGTCCAAAAGCACTCGAACCGTTAATGGCGCTACGGGCCGCAAAGGGCGGCTATGGCAAACCAGCTTTCATGATCGTGCGCTGCGCAAGGACGATGACTTGGTGAAGATGGCTCGGTATGTCGTGGCCAACCCATTAAGAGCAGGGTTGGTGGAGCGGATTGGCGACTATCCGCTGTGGGATGCGGTTTGGGTTTAGGTCCGGGACCGAGTCGCCCCTTTCGCGAGCAAGCCCGCTCCCACATTTGACCGAGTCCCAGCCTTGGAATGCAGTCAAATGTGGGAGCGGGCTTGCTCGCGAAGAGGCCCGACCAGTCACCTCACATCAAGCAGTAACCCCCGCATCCGCCAACAACCCCAACCCCTCGATCGCACTGATCGCACACTGCTCGTCAATATCCGACGTATCCCCGCTGATCCCGATCGCGCCCAGCACCACACCCGCCTGATCCCGGATCAACACCCCGCCCGGCGCCGGCACCACGCTGCCCTGCCCCAGGCTGTTCAACGCGGCAATAAACGCCGGCCGTTGCTGTGCGTCCAGCGCCAGCAAGCGCGAGCCCTTGCCCAGGGCTATCGCACCCCAGGCCTTGCCAATCGCGATCTGCGGGCGCAGCAGGCTCGCGCCATCCTCGCGCTGCAACGTTATCAAATGCCCGCCGCTGTCGAGTACCGCAACGGTCAGCGGTGCCGCCGAAATGGTGCGGCCTGCCGCGATGGCGTGGCTGGCCAGGTTGACTGCGACTTTCAAGGTTAAAGCGCTCATGGGTGCCGTCCTTATCTTGTTATGGGAAAGCCGTGGGGCTCTGTCTGATCAGAAGCTCGATCAAACAAATAGAACACAATAGATTTATTTTTTGTATACAATATTTCGAAACATACGCACCACACGTCGAAATATTCCCGTCCATAAGCCTTCCGACGAACGTAAAGGCCACCCAAGAAAATGGATTGACCTGCCCCGCTCGCCGTGAATACACTTCGGACCAACACCACTTGTATACAATTACAAAACGCAAGAGGCACCAAAACCATGAGCAAAATGAGAGCAATCGAAGCCGCTGTCCTGGTGATGCGCCGTGAAGGGGTCGACACCGCCTTCGGTATCCCGGGCGCCGCGATCAACCCGCTGTATTCGGCCTTGCAGAAGGTCGGTGGCATCGATCACGTCCTTGCTCGCCACGTTGAAGGCGCCTCGCACATGGCCGAGGGCTACACCCGCACCAAGGCCGGCAATATCGGCGTGTGCATCGGCACCTCGGGCCCGGCGGGCACCGACATGGTTACCGGCCTGTACAGCGCCTCGGCGGACTCGATCCCGATCCTGTGCATCACCGGCCAGGCGCCACGGGCACGCATGCACAAGGAAGACTTCCAGGCTGTCGACATCACCAGCATCGTCAAGCCGGTGACCAAGTGGGCGACCACCGTCCTGGAACCCGGCCAGGTGCCGTATGCCTTCCAGAAGGCCTTCTATGAAATGCGCTCCGGCCGCCCGGGCCCGGTGCTGATCGACCTGCCATTCGACGTACAAATGGCCGAGATCGAATTTGACATCGACGCCTACCAACCACTGCCCCTGGCCAAGCCTTTGGCGACCCGCATCCAGGTGGAAAAAGCCTTGGCCCTGCTGGACCAGGCCGAGCGCCCATTGCTGGTGAGCGGTGGTGGCGTGATCAACGCCGACGCCAGCGAACTGCTGGTGGAATTCGCCGAGTTGACCGGCATCCCGGTGATCCCGACCCTCATGGGCTGGGGCACGATCCCGGACGATCACCCGCAGATGGTGGGCATGGTCGGCCTGCAAACGTCCCACCGTTATGGCAACGCCACGATGTTGAAATCGGACGTGGTGCTGGGCATCGGTAACCGCTGGGCCAACCGTCACACCGGTTCGGTGGAGGTGTACACCGAGGGCCGCAAATTCATTCACGTGGACATCGAGCCGACGCAAATCGGCCGCGTATTCACCCCGGACCTGGGCATCGTTTCCGACGCCGGCTCTGCATTGACCATGTTCATTGAAGTGGCCCGCGAGTGGAAAGCCGCCGGCAAACTCAAGGACCGCAGCGCCTGGCTCCACGATTGCCAGCAGCGCAAGGCCACCCTCCACCGCAAGACCCACTTCGACAACGTGCCGGTCAAACCGCAACGGGTGTACGAAGAGATGAACCAGGTGTTCGGCAAAGACACCTGCTACGTCAGCACCATCGGCCTGTCGCAGATCGCCGGCGCGCAGTTCCTGCACGTCTACAAGCCACGCCACTGGATCAACTGCGGCCAGGCCGGCCCGCTCGGCTGGACCATTCCGGCGGCACTGGGTGTGGTCAAGGCGGACCCGACCCGCAAAGTCGTGGCACTGTCCGGTGACTATGACTTCCAGTTCATGATCGAAGAGCTGGCCGTGGGCGCACAGTTCAAGCTGCCGTACATCCACGTGGTGGTGAACAACTCCTACCTGGGGCTGATCCGCCAGGCCCAGCGCGGGTTTGAAATGGACTACTGCGTGCAGCTGTCCTTCGACAACCTCAACGCACCGGAACTCAACGGTTACGGCGTCGACCACGTGGCCGTCGCCGAAGGCCTGGGTTGCAAGGCCCTGCGGGTGTTCGAGCCGGGCCAGATCCAGCCGGCACTGCGCAAGGCTCAGGAAATGATCGAAGAATTCAAGGTTCCGGTGATCGTTGAGATTATTCTGGAGCGGGTGACCAATATTTCCATGGGCACCGAGATCAACGCCGTCAACGAATTCGAAGATCTGGCACTGGTGGGCAACGACGCGCCGACTGCCATTTCACTGCTCGATTAAGGAGAACCCCATGCCGCGTTTTGCCGCCAACCTGTCCATGCTGTTTACCGAACAGGACTTTCTTGCCCGTTTCAAAGCCGCCGCCGACGCGGGGTTCAGTGGTGTGGAATACCTGTTTCCCTATGAATTCAGCTCAGCTGAAATCAAGGCGCAACTCGATGCCCACGGCCTGACCCAAGTGCTGTTCAACCTGCCGGCCGGTGACTGGGCCAAGGGCGAACGCGGCCTGGCCTGCCACCCGGACCGGGTCGAGGAGTTCCGTGCCGGGGTCAACCTGGCCATCGCCTACGCCCAGGTACTGGGCAATACCCAGGTCAACTGCCTGGCGGGGATTCGCCCGGCCGGCGTGGATGACGCGACGCTTGAAAAAACCTTCGTCGCCAACCTCAAGTACGCCGCCGACAAGCTGCAGGCGGTGGGCATCCGGCTTGTGATGGAGATGATCAATACCCGCGACATCCCGGGCTTCTACCTGAACAACACGGCGCAGGCCCTGTCGATTCGCGAGCAGGTAGGCAGTGCCAACCTGTTCCTGCAATTCGACATCTATCACATGCAAATCATGGAAGGCGACCTGGCCCGCACCATGGCTGCGCACCTGGGTGAGATCAACCACATCCAGCTGGCGGACAACCCGGGGCGCAACGAGCCGGGGACCGGTGAGATCAACTACCGCTTCCTGTTCGAACATTTGGACCGCATCGGTTATCAGGGTTGGGTCGGCTGTGAGTACAAACCGTTGACCACCACCGAAGCGGGTTTGGGTTGGCTCAAAAGCCACAACGCGATCTAACTGAACAAACACAGCACCCAATGTGGGAGCGGGCTTGCTCGCGAAAGCGGTGGATCAGTCGACATCAATGCTGAATGTCGGCCCCCATTCGCGAGCAAGCCCGCTCCCACAGTGGATCTCCTGTGTTTAGCAGGCCGCGCCAGGCCTACACACCTAACAATAAGAGGATTTTCGTCATGGCTAAAATCGGATTTATCGGCACCGGCATCATGGGCCAACCCATGGCTGCCAACCTGCAAAAGGCCGGTCACCAACTGTTTCTTTCCGAGCATCACGGCAAGGCGCCGGCTGAACTGATCAGCGCTGGTGCGGTGGCCCTGGCCAACCCGCAGCAAGTGGCCCAGGAAGCCGAATTCATCATCGTCATGGTGCCCGACACCCCGCAGGTCGACGATGTGCTGTTCCGCGCCGACGGCGTCGCCGCAGGCCTTGGGCCGAACAAAGTGGTGATCGACATGAGTTCGATCTCGCCCACCGCCACCAAGGCCTTCGCCGCGAAGATCAACGAGACCGGCGCACGTTACCTCGACGCCCCGGTGTCCGGTGGTGAAGTCGGTGCCAAGGCCGGCACCCTGAGCATCATGATCGGCGGCGACCCGCACACCTTCGAACGCGCCCTGCCGCTGTTCCAGGCCATGGGCAAGA
This sequence comes from Pseudomonas sp. D8002, assembly GCF_013385695.1. Classification (NCBI taxonomy): domain Bacteria; kingdom Pseudomonadati; phylum Pseudomonadota; class Gammaproteobacteria; order Pseudomonadales; family Pseudomonadaceae; genus Pseudomonas; species Pseudomonas sp. D8002. The sequence goes on along the minus strand of NZ_JACAPM010000006.1, from coordinate 221,401 downwards.
ACATCACCCTGGTGGGCGGCAATGGCGATGGCCAGACCGCCAAGGTGGCCAACCAGATCATCGTTGCGTTGAACATCCAGGCGGTGGCGGAAGCGCTGCTGTTCGCCTCGAAGAACGGCGCCGACCCGGCCAAGGTGCGTGAAGCACTGATGGGGGGGTTTGCTTCGTCGAAAATCCTCGAAGTGCATGGCGAGCGCATGATCAAGGGCACCTTCGATCCGGGCTTCCGCATCAACCTGCACCAGAAGGATCTGAACCTGGCCCTGGCCGGTGCCAAGGAGCTGGGGATCAACCTGCCGAACACCGCCGGCACCCAGCAGGTGTTCAGCACCTGCACCGCCATCGGTGGCGGCAACTGGGACCACTCGGCGCTGATCAAGGGCCTGGAACATATGGCGAATTTTTCGATTCGCGATAAATAACCCCCTGATCGTTCCCACGCTCTGCGTGGGAATGCAGCCGTGACGCTCCGCGTCACAACAGCGGACGCAGAGCGTCCAGTGATTCATTCCCACGCGGAGCGTGGGAACGATCTGATGCACCCCTAATAACAAGAATCCCCGGGAGCCCGCTTATGTCGGTCGATCCGCAACACCTGCTTCGCGAGCTGTTTGCCACAGCCATCGACGCCGCCCACCCCCGGCAAGTCCTCGAACCCTATCTGCCCGCCGACCGCAGCGGCCGTGTCATCGTGATCGGTGCCGGCAAAGCCGCCGCCGCCATGGCGCTGGTGGTGGAAAACTGCTGGCAAGGCGAAGTCTCGGGCCTGGTGGTCACTCGCTACGGCCACGGCGCACCCTGCAAGAAAATCGAGGTCGTCGAAGCCGCGCACCCGGTGCCGGATGCCGCAGGCCAGGCCGTGGCCAAGCGTGTGCTGGAGCTGATCAGCAACCTGGGCGAAGGCGACCGCGTGATCTTCCTGCTCTCCGGCGGCGGCTCTGCACTGCTCGCCCTTCCGGCCGCCGGCATCACCCTGGCGGACAAGCAAGCGATCAACAAGGCCCTGCTCAAATCCGGCGCCACCATTGGCGAGATGAACTGCGTGCGCAAGCACCTCTCGGCGATCAAGGGCGGGCGCCTGGCCAAGGCAAGCTGGCCTGCCACCGTCTACACCTACGCGATTTCCGATGTACCGGGCGACCAGGCCACGGTCATCGCTTCCGGCCCCACTGTTGGCGACCCCAGTACCTCGCAACAGGCGCTGGCGATTCTCAAGCGCTACCAGATTGAAATCCCGGCGTCGGTGCACACCTGGCTGCAAAGCCCGGAGTCGGAAACCGTCAAGCCCGGGGACCCGGTGCTCGCCCGTAGCCATTTCCAACTGATCGCCCGTCCGCAGCAATCCCTGGAAGCGGTGGCGGTGAAAGTCCGCCAGGCCGGTTTCAGCCCGCTGATCCTCGGCGACCTGGAAGGCGAAGCGCGGGACGTGGCCAAGGTGCACGCCGGTATCGCCCGGCAAATCATCCAGCACGGCCAACCCCTGGCGGCGCCTTGCGTGATCCTCTCCGGCGGCGAAACCACCGTCACCGTACGCGGCAATGGCCGTGGCGGACGCAACGCCGAATTCCTGCTGAGCCTCACCGACAGCCTCAAGGGCCTGCCCGGCGTCTACGCCCTGGCGGGTGACACCGACGGCATCGACGGCTCGGAAGACAATGCCGGCGCGATCATGACGCCCACCAGCTACGCCCGCGCCGAAGCCCTGGGCTTGAGCGCCAGTGACGAGCTGGACAACAACAATGGCTACGGTTACTTCGCGGCCCTCGACGGCTTGATCATCACCGAGCCGACCCGCACCAACGTCAACGATTTCCGCGCCATTCTGATTCTTGAAAGCCCTGAAAGAGAGTCCCCTGAACATGACGCCTGATAAGAAGGTCAAGATCCTCGCCACGCTGGGCCCGGCCACCGACAGCATCGACGACATCCGCGAGCTGGTGGAAGCCGGGGTGAATATCTTTCGCCTGAACTTCAGCCATGGCGATCATGCCGACCACGCCCAACGCTACCAGTGGATTCGCCAGGTGGAGCGCCAGCTCAATTATCCCCTCGGCATCCTGATGGACCTGCAAGGGCCGAAGCTGCGGGTGGGGCGTTTTGCCGAAGGAAAAGTGCAACTGATTCGCGGCCAGGCCCTGCGCCTGGACCTGGACTCGACACCCGGTGACCAGCGGCGGGTCAACCTGCCCCACCCGGAAATCATCGCGGCCCTGCAGCCCGGCATGGACCTGCTGCTGGACGACGGCAAGCTGCGCCTGCGGGTGATCACCAAGCACGCCGATGCCATCGACACCACCGTGCTCAATGGCGGCGAACTGTCGGACCGTAAAGGCGTGAACGTACCCCAGGCATTGCTGGAGCTCAGCCCGCTGACCGCCAAGGACCGCCGCGACCTGAGCTTCGGCCTGGAACTGGGGGTGGACTGGGTGGCGCTGTCGTTTGTGCAACGCCCGGAAGACATCCGCGAAGCCCGCGAGTTGATCGGCGACAAGGCGTTCCTGATGGCCAAGATCGAGAAGCCCTCGGCGGTGCAGCGCCTGCAGGAAATCGCCGAGCTGAGCGACGCGATCATGGTCGCCAGAGGCGACCTGGGGGTGGAAGTGCCGGCGGAAAGCGTGCCGCAAATCCAGAAGGACATCATTGGTGTGTGCCGCCAGTTGGGTAAACCGGTGGTGGTGGCCACGCAGATGCTTGAATCCATGCGCTTCTCCCCGGCGCCGACCCGTGCCGAGGTCACCGACGTGGCCAACGCAGTGGCGGAAGGGGCGGACGCGGTGATGCTGTCGGCGGAAACCGCTTCCGGTGAATACCCGTTGGAGGCCGTGCTGATGATGAGCAAGATCATTCGCCAGGTGGAAAATGGCCCGGATTACCAGACCCAGCTGGACGTCAGCCGGCCCAAGGCGGATGCCACGGTGTCGGACGCCATCAGCTGTGCGATCCGCCGTATCAGCAGCATCCTGCCGGTGGCAGTGCTGGTGAACTACAGCGAGTCGGGCACCTCCACCTTGCGGGCGGCGCGGGAACGGCCGGCGGTGCCGATTCTGAACCTGACACCGAACCTGTCGACGGCGCGACGCTTGAGCGTGGCGTGGGGCGTGCATTCGGTGGTGAACGATCGGCTGCGGCAGGTGGATGAGGTGTGTTCCACGGCGTTGGAGATTGCCCAGGCACAGGGTATGGCGGAGCGTGGGGATACGTTGGTGATTACTGCTGGGGTGCCATTCGGGCAGCCAGGGTCGACCAATTCGTTGCGGATCGAGACATTGATCTAATCCCCTGTGGCGAGGGAGCTTGCTCCCGCTGGGCTGCGCAGCAGGCCCATCTTTTGGGGCCGCTGCGCGCCCCAGCGGGAGCAAGCTCCCTCGCCACAAGATTCGGTGCTTTCCTGCAGATTATTGATCATGCCCAACCAACCCTGCCCCGACTGGGCCGAAGCCCTGCTCAACGGCTTCAGCCAGATATTCCTGCAGCGCCACCCGCTGTGTGGCCTGCTCTGCCTGCTGGCGATCCTGATCGGCGCCCCGGCCCTGCTCGGCGGCGCGCTGCTGGGCGGTGTCGCCGGCTTGCTGACCGCCCAACGCCGCGGCTATCCCAAGGCCGAACGCCAGGCCGGTCTCTATAGCTACAACGGCGTGCTGCTCGGCTTGCTGATCAGCCAGCACTTCAGCTGGTCGGCACTGCTGCCGCCGTTGATTCTCGCCTGCGGTGGCCTCAGCGCAATCCTCACTCGCCAGTGGCTCAAACGCGCCGCCAATCCCGATGACCTGCCCGCCTACACCGCACCGTTTGTGGTACTCGGCTGGCTGCTGCTGGGCACCACCGCGCCCGCCGCATTTGCCGCCAGCGAACCCGGCACCTGGGCGCTACTCTGCGCGCCGTTCACAGGTCTGGCCCAAGTCATCCTGATGGACCAACCCCTCGCCGGCCTGCTGATCGCCCTCGGCCTTTTAATAGCCAGCCGCCGCGCGGCCTTGTGGGCGCTGACCGGCGCGAGCCTCGGCGTGTTGATCGCCCTGTTGATGGACGAGCCCGCCAGCGCCCTGCTCGGCCTGCACAGCTATAACCCGGCGCTGGCCGCCCTGGCCCTCAGCCAGCATCGTCGCCAACCCTGGCTGCCGCTGATCGGCATCCTGCTGGCGATCATCCTCACGCCGGGCTTCACCGGCCTCAACCTGCCCGCGCTGACCGCGCCGTTTATCCTCGCCGCCTGGCTGGTGCGCGCCAGTCAGCGGGTGATGCAGAAAACCCGCATGGACAGCCCCTTCGAATCCCCCTAGGCTTCGCTGATCTTCGATTCAGGCGACTTCCATGGACAGCAACAAGCACTGGCGTGAGCGTCTCTACGTCATGGTTTTCCAAAGTGACACCCCGGCCGGCCGACGCTTCGACAGCACCCTGTTGCTGATCATTCTGGCCAGCCTGGTGATCGTGATCCTCGACAGCATCCAGGCAGTCCACGACAACTACGCCAACGTGCTGGCCTATATCGAGTGGGGCTTCACCATCATCTTCGCCATCGAATACGGCCTGCGGCTGTATTGCTCGCCCAAGCCGTTGCGCTATGCCTTCAGCTTTTATGGGCTGGTGGATTTGCTGGCGATCGTGCCCGGGATCCTCGCGCTGTACTACAGCGACGCGCAGTACCTGCTGATTATCCGAATCATCCGGATGCTGCGGATTTTCCGCGTGCTCAAGCTCGGCCCGTACCTCAAGCAGGCCAACTACCTGATGTCGGCGCTGCGGGGCAGCAAGCAGAAGATCGTGGTGTTCCTGGTCAGCGTCTGCACCCTGGTCACGGTGTTCGGCACCTTGATGTACGTGATCGAAGGCCCGGAGCACGGGTTTACCAGCATTCCCAAGGGCATCTATTGGGCGATCGTCACCCTGACCACCGTGGGCTTTGGCGATATCGTGCCGAAGACCCCGCTGGGCCAGGTGATTTCGTCGCTGGTGATGATCACCGGTTATTCGATCATCGCGGTGCCCACCGGGATCTTCACCGCCGAACTGGCCAACGCCATGCGCGGTGAGCAATTGCAAACGGATTGCCCGGTGTGCAAGAAAAACAGCCATGAGCCCAATGCAGCGTTTTGCTCACGGTGTGGCAGCGCGCTTTTCAAAAAACTGGAATAAGCAAAGTTCTTTTTAATCTTTAAGCGACTATGCGCCCCCCCGTTATAGTCGCTGGCATATTGCCCCCATGCGTTTCAAAAACCTTCTCGAACAACAAGGAATGAGCAGTGAAAAAACTCGTTAGTGCCTCTCTCCTGGCCGCCGGCCTCGCACTGGCTGGCGTCGTCCAGGCCGCCCCGGTCACCCTGCTCAACGTCTCCTATGACGTGATGCGTGACTTCTACAAGGACTACAACGCCGCCTTCCAGAAGCACTGGGCCGCCGAGCATCCAAACGACAAGCTGACCCTGCAGATGTCCTTCGGTGGTTCGAGCAAACAAGCGCGCTCGGTGATCGACGGCCTGCCGGCTGACGTGATCACCATGAACATGGCCACCGACATCAACGCCCTGGCGGACAACGGCAAACTGGTGCCGGACAACTGGGTTACCCGCCTGCCGAACAACAGTGCGCCGTTCACTTCGGCCACGGTGTTCATCGTGCGCAAAGGCAACCCGAAAGCCCTGAAAGACTGGCCGGACCTGCTCAAGGATGGCGTGCAAGTCATCGTGCCGAACCCGAAGACCTCCGGTAACGGCCGCTACACCTACCTCTCGGCCTGGGGTTATGTGCTGAAAAACGGTGGCGACGAAGAGAAGGCCAAGAAGTTCGTGGGTGACCTGTTCAAGCACGCACCCGTGCTGGACACCGGTGGCCGTGCCGCTACCACCACGTTCATGACCAACCAGATCGGCGACGTGCTGGTGACCTTTGAGAACGAAGCAGAAATGATCGCCCGTGAATTCGGCCGTGATCAGTTCGAAGTGATCTACCCGAGCGTTTCCGCAGAAGCTGAGCCGCCAGTGTCGATCGTCGACAAAGTGGTCGAGAAGAAAGGCACCAAAGTGGCTGCCGAAGAATACCTGAAGTACCTGTGGTCGCCGGAAGGCCAGGAAATTGCCGCCAACAACTACCTGCGTCCACGTGACCCGAAAGTGCTGGCCAAGTACACCGACCGTTTCCCGAAAGTCGACTTCCTGTCGGTAGAGAAGACCTTTGGCGACTGGCGCACCGTGCAGAAGACCCACTTCAATGATGGCGGGGTTTTTGACCAGATCTACTCCGGGCAGTAATCCGCACCCTGATCGCTGATCGTTCCCACGCGCTGATCGTTCCCACGCTCCG
>NZ_JACAPM010000006.1:161344-215054 GCF_013385695.1 Pseudomonas sp. D8002 | reverse complement strand
CGCGGAGCGTGGGAACGATCTATCTACAGCCGTTACATCGGCGGTGTCACGCCATCCTTACCCGCGGAAATCGCCTGGGCCGTCACGCTCCCGTCCGCGCCCTTCGCCGCAAACATCACCACCTTCACCCCAGGCTTCAGCAAGCTGCGATCACCCGGTTCCAGGTTGACGATCGGCACATCATCCGGCACCACGATCTTCTGCTCGCCGCCCTTGTACTTGACGGTCAACGTGCGGCCATCGCTCACCACCAGGTCACCCACGGTGCCGTTGGTCATGCTGCTGCCTTCCTTCAGGTCGAACGCACGGTGCCCATCGCCTGTACCGGCCATCGCCGGTGGGAATACATGCACTTCCAGCGCCGTCAGGGTGCCATCCGCGTTGGGCATGGCCGCCGAACCGATGTAACTGCCGGGCTTGATGTCTTCGATTTTTGCCAGGGTGACCGCACGCACCTGCGTGTCCTTGGTCAGGTGCACGGTGACGTCTTCACCGCTGTTGACCTTGACGTGCATCGCGTCGCCGTCCATCGCGGTAATCGCACCCCGCACGCCGACACGCGGGGCATCTGCGGCCTGGGCAACGCCCACGGTCATCAGCGCAGCCAGGCTGGAGGCCAGGAGCATCTTGTTGAATGTCGTCTTCATGGCAGTCGATTTCCTGTTTATGCAGTTGTGACTGAATGTATCATCGACCTTCAGCGCGAAAGTTAACGTTTCAGTCATTAATTCCCGGCATGAGTGTTATCACCACAGACAGGCTACTCGCGCCCGTGGCCAGTCTTTATCCTCGCTCGCCACAATCCTTCGCTTTTATGAGAACGCCATGAACGCCACGCCCCCCGCTACAAGCACGATGACCCGAGGCATGGTGATGCTGTTTGCGTTCTGTTGCGGCGCCATCGTCGCCAACATCTACTACGCGCAACCGATCATCGAGCTGATCGCCCCGGACATCGGCCTCACGCCGGCCATGGCCAGCCTGATCGTGTCCCTGACCCAGATCGGCTATGCCCTGGGCCTGTTCTTCCTGGTGCCGTTGGGCGACCTGCTGGAAAACCGCCGGCTGATGATCATCACCACCGTGGTGGCCATCGCCAGCCTGCTGGGTGCGGCGTTCACCGAACAGCCGAACCTGTTCCTGCTGGTGTCGCTGCTGATCGGCTTCAGCTCGGTGTCGGTACAGATCCTGATTCCGCTGGCGGCGCACCTGGCGCCGGCTGAATCCCGTGGCCGGGTGGTCGGCAGCATCATGGGCGGCTTGCTGCTGGGTATCCTGCTGGCGCGGCCAGTGTCCAGCGTGGTGGCTGACCATTTCGGCTGGCGCGCCATGTTCATGGCCGCTGCGGCACTGATGGCGTTTATCAGCGTGGTGCTGATGCTGACCATCCCCAAGCGCCAACCGGATCACGCGGCCAGCTATGGCCAGTTGCTCGCCTCGCTGGGCACCTTGCTGCGCCGCCAGCCGGTGCTGCGCCAGCGCGCGTTTTACCAGGGCTGCATGTTCGCCACCTTCAGTCTGTTCTGGACCGCCGCCCCGCTGGAACTGTCCCGCAACCACGGCCTGAGCCAAAGCCAGATCGCCCTGTTTGCCCTGGTCGGTGCCCTGGGCGCCATCGCAGCACCTATCGCCGGGCGCCTGGCGGACGCCGGCCACACCCACCGCGCTTCGCTGCTGGCGATGCTGTTTGCCGCACTGAGCTTCCTGCCGGCCTTCGTGCACCCGCTGTACAGCGTGATCGGCCTGGCGGTGACCGGCGTGGTCCTGGACTTCTGCGTGCAGATGAACATGGTCCTTGGCCAGCGCGCCATCTACGCCCTCGACGCCAACAGCCGTAGCCGACTGAACGCGCTGTACATGACCAGCATCTTCATCGGCGGCGCCTTCGGCTCGGCGATTGCCAGCAGCGTGTACGAACACGGCGGCTGGCTGGGGGTGATGCTGGTGGGCAGCGCATTCCCGCTGGTGGCGTTGCTGCGCTTCCTGAGCGCCTCGCGGCAAGGGGCGGTGGCGACTGCCTGACCCACCTTACAACCGCATCAACGGCTCCAACGCCGCATCCGCCAGAAATGACGAGTGACGAGGTCAAGGGCTTGCTGACTGATTGGGAATTACCGCCCAGGGATTTATGGGCGGTATCCCCTCCAGGAAGATGGCGAGCGCCCTGGCGCGTTGCTTTTCAGCGCAGGTGAGTAGACAGACCGATCACGTCCTCTGGCCGGATCAAGCGTGTGCTTTTAAGCAGGAAGTTTGTCTGACGCCGTCCCAGTAAGTCGATGCCCACAAAGTAACGCCCGCTCTGCTGGTTGTATTTGACGACGGTATCTCCAATACGGCCCGTGTAGCTATCCACCAGCCGCAAGGGCGTTCCGACTTCTGTCATTAAACCCGTCAGATCAATTGTGTCTTGGCCACTGGTGAAATCCATGATCAGGTCAGCGTCGTCATAGGCCGAGTCGCTGGCCTTCTCATACCTGAACGTGTTTCTACCGCCCACACCCCAGAGCGTATCTCCACCTGCCCCGCCGGTGAGAACGTTATCCACCGTATTGCCTATGAGCGTGTCACGGCCTGAGCCGCCAATCGCATTCTCCACGGTGACACCTTTGGCTATACCAACGTTATTGCGCAAGCCGCCTACGCTGGAGGCTGCGCCCTCGCGCAAGTCGATGGTCTGGTTCTGCCGGAAGCCCGAAAAGTCCAGGGTGTCATCGCCACCTTTGTCCCTCACCAGGAACCTGGGAGCGCCACTCTGGGAATGCAGGCTAAGGAAGGGATCACCGGTGTTGGAGTTGAAGCCATAGACAGTATCGTGCGGAGCAGGAAAAGGTTCCGGATTCGGGTCCGGTTGAGGTTCTGGCTTGGGCTCTGGTTGGGGCTCCGGCTTGGAAACTCCAGGTTCGTGTGCCCCGCCAGTGACTATGTCACTGGCCTGAATGCCACCCACGCTCTTAATCAGAAAATCCGCTTTGCCCCTGCCAGTGGTGTCGAGACCCAGACTACCGTTTCCGCTGCGCGGGTCATGGCTCAGGACAATCTCGCCAGCACGCCCCGTAAACCGCTCAACAATGTTGAAATGCTTGATTGAGGTATTTTTCAATAAGCCCGAAAGGTCGATCTTGTCTGTGCCGCTGGTGAAATCCAGGATTTCGTCAGGCCTGGTGAGTGTCGAGTCACTCGCTCTATCGTAAGCAAACACGTCCACGCCTGCGCCGCCTGTCAACCTGTCTGAACCCGCTCCACCCTTGAGCCGGTTGCCGGCCTCATTCCCTATGAGCTCATCGTCACCTGAGCCACCTGTGGCATTTTCAATGACAACGCCCTTGGCGATAGACACATTACCCTTCAAGCCACCCACATTGGAAAACGACTCCGCATTCAGGTTGATCTTCTGGTTCTGGGAAAATAGCGAAAAGTTCAGCGTGTCATTCCCGCCCCCGTCCCATACCGAAAATATCGGGGCGTCCTTCGAGGACTCAAGGCTGAAGTGGTCACGGTCAGTATTGGATTCAAAGCCATAAGTAGTATCGGTATTCCGAATATTGAGATTGGCCCCGTAGAGTTTCTGTACGGCAGCAATATCATCTTTCATTGGCGTTGAAGGTTCGCGCGATTTGAAGTCATGGCCCGTATGATTGGTTTCTCGCCAGTAACTCATCACGCTGTGGGCTCTGGTGTCCTGCGTGTATAGGGCATCTGCATAAGAGTGCACACTTTCACCATAGTCCCCAGGGTGGCCAAGCCCCAGGGCATGTCCCAACTCATGTATGGCCGTTGATAAAAAAACATCGCCATGCCGTGGGGCATCAGAAGCGCCTTTCGTTCCAACCGTAGTGCTCATATCACCGTACCAGCGATTAGGCAGCCCCGACACCCCGCCATTGTCATCGGGATTGGCCTTGATGGTTATTGAACCATCCGGACCTGTCGCCCCCTCCTTGAAGACAATATTTGTCACGTCCTGCCAAGACGTCAGGGCTTTGCGCAAGGACGCTTTCTGTTGCACAGAGAATTGATCGTCAAGGGTGAAGGAAAGCTCGATTTTGTTATCGCCATTACGATCGTAATGCCTCGAACCCTCTCGCAGGATCTGCTTTGCAGCATCATCCGTGGTGAAGGTTTTTTTTGAGGTTGCGCCATCACTGGTAGTGGCCGCATTCAACGTAGATAGCTCATGACTTGATACAGGCGGATTAACAAAAGAAGCAGTGACTCTCATAAAAACAACATCCTTTTAGTTGAGACTTTCATTCATCAGGAAACAGACTTTCAACGCGACTGTTTCACTTAACAGCCGCCTTAAAATCTCACATGAAAAAACCGAATGTCACCCCTATGAACGTTTCAATTTAAATATCCAAACAGCCAGAAACACATCGCCAATTTTTTAAGCGCACTATATTTATATTCAGAAGTTTCAGATCAGGCCAGCTCTGCATTCAATATGCGATACGAAGAAAACCGGAGACATATAAACCTACAATTACCCATCGCCCTAACCCGGGCATGAAAACAATCTGCTACACATCCGGCTGCTGCACCACGTGGTGCTGAGGGCTGAGAGCCAGGCACTGGAAACAGGGCCAGACTCTGCCTTCACTCTGGCGGTTACCCAGGGGCGCCCGGCTGTTGAAGCAGACCTTTCAATAGCTGCAGCAACGTCGACAATGTCTTGGCGATCATCTCGTTCAACACTGCAAGCGTGGTCGTTTTCGAATCAGGCGCAGGGGGCGGCGCCGGGGACGGCACTACATTTGGCATGGGTAATGGCACCGGCTTGAACCCAGGCGTCGCCCCCGCCCACTGCACATCCGTCGACTTGATCTGGCCAACACTGTTGATCAACAACTCGGCTTTGCCACTGCCGTTCAGGTCAACTTCAAGGCTTGACCGGCCCGTGGCGGCGTCGTACTTGAGCAAGGCCTCGCCAGCGCGCCCCGTGAATCGGTCCGTGAACACCAGGGTGCCCACGCCGGCTTCTTTCAATGCGCCCGACAGGTCGATCTTGTCGGTACCGCTGGTAAAGTCCTCGATCAAGTCAGGATCCTGGGGCGTGGAATCACTGGCCTTGTCGTAGATAAACATGTCCGCTCCGCCGCCACCGCGCAACGTATCAGCCCCTGCTCCACCTTTGAGTCGATTGCCCGCCTCGTTACCGATCAGGGTGTCGCGACCGGCCCCACCTGTTGCGTTTTCAATTGTGCACCCCTTGGCAATCGAGACATTGCCCTTCAAGCCGCCCACGTCAGAGAACGACTCGGCATTGAGGTTGATCTTCTGGTTCTGTGAGAACCCTGAAAAGTCCAACGTATCGTCACCGCCGCCGTCCCATACGCAAAAAACGGGTTTGTCCGTGGCGCTCTTGAGCGTCATCGCCTCCCGCTCGGTGTTGGAGTTGAAACCATACGTGGTGTCGGTATTGCGGGTTTGGTGATTGGCCCCATACAACCGCTGCGCTGCCGCGATGTCGTCCATCATTGGCGCGGATGGATTCGAAGACTGAAAGTCGTGGCCGGCCTGGTTTTTCTCCGACCAGTAGCTCATGACGCTGCGCGCCTTGGTATCCCCGGCATAGACCGCGCCACTGTTGTAGGCAGAGCCGCCACCATTGTAGTTGCCTGGATGCTGCAGGCCGATGGCGTGCCCGATTTCATGTACCGCGGTCACCGAAAAGTGGCTGCCCAGGCCAGGTCTGCTCCCTGCTTTCAGCGTGCCTATCGTCGCGGTCGTGCTGGTGTTGGAGCGTGTAGGTGATGTGGCAACACCACGGTCACCGCGAGGGTTGTTTTTAATGTTTACCGTGCCGTCTGCCCCATCTGCCTGCTCCTTGAGGTTAATGTTGGCAACATCCTGCCAGGACTGCACCGCTTGACGAACGCGTTGTTGCTGCTGCGCGGTGAAACTGGGGTCGACGGTGTAGGACAGATCAACTTTCTTGTCGCCGTTACGATCGTGAAACCGCAGGTTGTCCCGCGAGATCTGCTTGCCGGCCTGATCCGTGGTGTAGGTCGGCTTGGCTTTCGCGCCGAAGCCAGTCGGACCGGGGTCAGACTCCGGCAAGTTTTGAAGCATGGGCCTGATGGAGATCGCGTCAAAAACGTTCATGAGAAAGAGCACTCTTTATTAATTAATAGACGAGCCGGAACAATCGGCATCAGCCATTAAGCTCCCATGCATGGAAAGCACGGGACAGCGCTTATTTAGTTCTCATCGAAACACTTAAAAGCGATGAAACACCCGCTAAGAAACTCAATAAATTACTTGCAATTTAAACAACTGAACACACACCAGCCGTTGCGGCAGCGCCTTGGTTTATCAGAAAAAAAACAAAAACCTACACAATGCCGCCAATATGAATACTCCAAACCGGCATCAACAAAGATACATCCACTCAAACTTTTCATCCAAATCCACCAGCGATCAGGACCTCACCGCTTGACATAACTTCCCACGCTAAATCACCCGCCCATCCCAGCCCACCGTCACATGCCGCGGCAGCTCCCGCCGATGCTGCAACAACCACGCATCCAGCGTATGCCCCACATGGGTCAGCACCCCCAACTGCGCACCCACCTCTTCAATACATTGCAACGCCAGCGTCAGGTCATTGTGATTGCGCGGTGCCTGCGGTTGCGGCGGCATGGAGCAATCGAGTACCAGCACATCCAGCGGCTCGCGTTGCAGCCAATCGCGGGTGGCGGGTGGCAGGCCGACGGTGTCGGTAAGGTAGGCAATGCGCCGCCCTTCACCTTCCAGCAGATACCCCAGGGTGGGCTTGGAATGCAGCAGCGGTAACGCGGTGACGCTCAGTTCACCCAACCGGCGGGTTTCAAACTCGGCAAACGGCTGGCTGAAATCGAGGATGCCGGGGTGCTTGTACAGGTCGGACAACCCTTCCGGATCCACCGGCCCATGCACCGGAATCACCAGCCCCTGGCCCCAGCGCAGATGCAGCAGACCCTGGGCATGATCGGCATGGTAATGGGTCTGGAGAATCCCGTTGAAGCTGCGCGGCGGGAAGCGCTCGGTGAGGTCGGGCAACCCGCTGTCGATCAACCAGCGCTGGCCGCCACACTCGATCAATGCGCTGCATGGGCGGCGGCGCAGGCTCTGGTCATGGCGGGCCAGGCCACAGGCGGCGCACTCACAGCCATACACCGGGACTTGCCGCGCGTCGCCGGTGCCCAGCAGTGTCAGGCGCATGCAGGTTGCCCGTCGAGGCAGCCCAGCAAGCGCTCGACCGTGTGTTCCAGTTGGCCGGAATTGTCGAGCAGGAACACGTCTGCAGCAGCGCTCAATCCCTCGGCGAATCGCGCATTGCGCGCCAGGCGCAGATCAATATCCGCCAGGGATTCGCGACCCCGCGCCAGCAAGCGCTGGCGCAACACCCCTTGGTCTACCGTCAGCAGCACCACCAGCAGGTTCGGGTAACGCAGCCGGGTTTGCGCCAGGTGGCCGCGGGAGCCGTTGACCAGCACATCGTGCCCCGCCGCCAGCCACTCATCGATTTCCCGTGGGATGCCATAGGACAACCCGTTGGCGTGCCAGCTGAGGGCAAATGCGCCCTCGGCCTCCATTGCGGCAAACTGCGCCGGGCTCACACCCTGCGCCGCTTCGCCCACCGCTTCCGCCGAGCGGGTGATGACCCGCCGCACAATGCGACAACCACGCTCGGCCAGACGCGGTCGTGCGGCATCCAGCAGGCTGTCCTTGCCCGAACCCGATGGTCCGATGAGATAGATCAACCTGCCTGCCATCAAAACACCCTCTTCGCTTGTCGCCACACTTGTTGGACCACGGGCAGTCCGTCGCGGCTCCTGGCTTGCACCAGGTCGGCCCGCAGACCCGTGGCGATTTCGCCGCGATCGCTGAGGCCCGCCGCGTGCGCGGGCGCCAGACTGATCATCCTGATTGCCCGCGACAGATCGCCGCCATCCTGTTGATCGGCCAGCACGAACGCCGCCTGCAACAGGCTGGCCGGGTAGTAGTCACTGGAAAGTATATCCAGCAATCCTTCGGCGGCCAGGCCGGCGGCGGCCACATTACCCGAGTGGGACCCGCCACGCACCACGTTCGGCGCGCCCATCAGAACTTTCATGTTCAGTTGCCGGCAGCCACGGGCGGCTTCCAGGGTGGTGGGGAATTCGGCGATAGTCATGCCGTAGCGCGCCGACTCCTCGACGTGAGCCAGGGTCGCATCGTCATGGCTGGCCACCGACAGGCCGCGCGCCAGGCAATGCTCGACGATCGCGGCGCGGTAGCGGTCGCTGTACTCCCTGGAGTTGGCCATTTGCAGCTTGATGAACGCGTCCATGGTCTCGTCGTTCAGGTGGTACTTGCCCATGTAGTACTCACGGTACTTGGATTCAAGCACGAACTGGCGCTGGCCCGGCGAGTGGTCCATCACTGACACCAACTGCACCAACGGGTTTTCCACCAGGTCGCGGAACACGCTCAGGGTGTCGGGGTGGCACAGCTCGCAGCGCAGGTGCAGGTGGTGTTCGGCGCGGGTCAGGCCGGCGCTTTCTGCTGCCGCGATGGCGTTGAGCATCGCCGGCAGTTTCTGCATGCGGTTGCCCTTGGGATTCACATCGCCGATGGACACCGCGTCGAACACCGTGGTGATGCCGGCCGCGATGATCTGCGCATCATGGCTGAGCACCGCCGAGGTCGACGGCCAGTCCACGCCGGGGCGCGGGGTCATGTGTTTTTCCAGGTTGTCGGTGTGCAGTTCCACCAGGCCCGGCAACAGGAAATCCCCGTCAAGGTCCTGGGCCTGGGGCAGTTGGCTGCGGCCTTCGGCGATGTCGACGATCAGCCCGTCACGCAGCACGACGCTGCCAAGGAACATACGGTCAGCCGTCACCAGCCGGGCATTACTGAGGATCTGTTCAGCGGGCATGGGCGTATTCCTCTTGGGCAACAGGCGCGGGGGTCATGTCGAAATGGCGGTCGGCGACCGCTTCACGGGCGGCGCGGTCGTGGAAGATGCCGATCAAGGCCGCGCCGGCAGCCTTGGCTTCGTTCATCAGTTCCAGCACCACCTGCCGATTGCTGTCATCGAGGGACGCAGTGGG
This sequence comes from Pseudomonas sp. D8002, assembly GCF_013385695.1. Taxonomy (NCBI): domain Bacteria; kingdom Pseudomonadati; phylum Pseudomonadota; class Gammaproteobacteria; order Pseudomonadales; family Pseudomonadaceae; genus Pseudomonas; species Pseudomonas sp. D8002. The sequence goes on along the minus strand of NZ_JACAPM010000006.1, from coordinate 205,977 downwards.
TTCGTCCAGCAGCATCACCGGCCAATCCACCATGAAGCCGCGGGCGATGTTGACCCGCTGTTGCTCGCCGCCGGAGAACGTACCGGGTGCCAGCTGCCACAGGCGTTGCGGGATATTCAGGCGGGTCAGCAGATGCTCGGCGCGCGACTGTGCATTGGCCTTCGACCAGCCACGGGCCAGGGCGGGCTCCATCACCACATCCAGGCAGGCCACCCGCGGGATCACCCGCAGAAACTGGCTGACGTAGCCCAGGGTCTGCTGGCGCACCTGCAACACCTCCCGAGGCTCGGCACCAACCAGCTCCAGCCATTCGCCAAGGTGCTGTACCCGGATGCTGCCGCCCGCCGGCAGATAGTTACCGTACAGGGTGCGCAGCAACGTGCTTTTACCGGCGCCGGACTGGCCATGCAGCACCAGGCACTCACCGCCTTTCACGCTGAACTCCACCCCGCGCAGCACGTTCAGCACCACGCCGTTCTGCTGGTGCAAGGTGAAGGTTTTCGAGAGGTCACGGACCTCGATCAAGGCATTCATCATGGCTGCAATACCGAAGACACCAGCAGTTGAGAGTAAGGGTGCTGTGGATCGTCGAGGATCTGGTCCGTCAGCCCGGTTTCCACCACGCGGGAACGGCGCATCACCATCAGGCGGTCGGCCAGCAGGCGCGCCACGGCGAGGTCGTGGGTCACGATCACCACCGCCAGATCCAGCTCGCGAACGAGGCCGCGCAGCAGGTCGAGCAAGCGCGCCTGTACCGACACGTCCAGGCCGCCGGTGGGTTCGTCCATAAACACAAGGCGCGGGCTGGAGACCAGGTTGCGGGCGATTTGCAGGCGTTGTTGCATGCCGCCGGAGAAGGTCCGGGGCAAGTCGTCGATACGCTGCGGGTCGATTTCCACCTGGCCCAGCCAGTCGAGGCCGGCGCCACGCAGTTGCTCATAGTTGCGCACGCCCTGGGCCATCAGGCGCTCGCCGATATTGGCGCCGGCAGACACGCCCATGCGCAAACCGTCCCGAGGGTTTTGCTCGACAAAGCCCCATTCGGTGCGCAGCAAGGTGCGGCGTTCGGCTTCGCTGGCGCTGTACAGATCCAGCCATTCACCGTCCTTGCCGCGATAGCCGATGTGACCGGCCTGCGGTGGCAGACGCCCGCTGAGCAGCGAGAGCAAGGTGGACTTGCCTGAGCCCGACTCACCAACAATCCCCAACACTTCACCGGGGTACAAATCGAAGCTGACGTCCTGGCAGCCCTTCTCTTCCCCGTACAACAACGACAGGTCACGCACTTGCAAAAGAGGCTGGCTCACTGGTTGTTCTCCTTGACCCGTTGGGCGCAATACCAGGTGTCGGAACACACAAAACTCTGGGTACCGGCGTCGTCGAGAATCAGCTCATCGAGGAACGATTCATGGCTGCCGCAGATCGCGCAGGTGTGTTCCCACTTCTGCACTTCGAACGGATGGTCTTCAAAGTCGAGGCTGGTGACCTGGGTGTACGGCGGCACCGCGTACAGGCGCTTTTCGCGACCGGCACCGAACAGCATCAGCGCCGGGCTCATGTCGAGTTTCGGGTTGTCGAATTTCGGGATCGGCGAGGGGTCCATCACGTAGCGCTCATCCACCATCACCGGGTAGGCGTAGCTGGTGGCGATATGGCCGAAGGTGGCGATGTCCTCGTAGAGCTTTACGTGCATCACCCCGTAGTCATTCAGGGCGTGCATGGTGCGGGTCTCGGTTTCCGACGGTTCGATAAAACGCAGCGGCTCCGGGATCGGCACCTGGTAGACCATGATCTGGTCGGCCTGCAACGGAGTTTCCGGGATGCGGTGGCGGGTCTGGATCACCGTCGCGTCCGGGGTGCTTTCGGTGGTGGCGACGCCCGCCGTACGGGCGAAGAAGCGGCGGATCGACACGGCGTTAGTGGTGTCGTCGGCGCCCTGGTCGATCACCTTGAGCACGTCGTCAGCCCCCAGGATCGCGGCGGTCAGTTGCATGCCGCCGGTGCCCCAACCGTAAGGCAGCGGCATCTCGCGGCCACCGAACGGCACCTGGTAACCGGGGATCGCCACGGCCTTGAGCAAGGCGCGGCGGATCATGCGTTTGGTCTGCTCGTCGAGGTAGGCGAAGTTGTACGCCGGGTCACGCGCAGGCGCTTGAGTCAGGTCATTCATGGCGGGTGCCCTCGGCCGGTTGGCGCAGTTTGCGGATCAGTTCCAGCTCGGACTGGAAGTCCACGTAGTGAGGCAATTTGAGGTGGGAAACGAAGCCCGCCGCCTCGACGTTGTCGCAGTGGGACAGCACGAATTCTTCCTGCTGGGCCGGCGAGACGATCTCTTCGTTGAACTCATTGGCCCGCAGCGAGCGGTCCACCAGGGCCATGCCCATCGCCTTGCGCTCGGCGTGCCCGAATGCCAGGCCGTAGCCCCGGGTGAACTGCGCCAGCTCGGTGGCCGAGCCGACGAATTGGTTGACCATCTCGCACTCGGTGACTTCGATGCTGCCCAGGCAGACCGGGAAACCCAGCTCTTCCGGGTCGATCCACACCTCCACATCGCCGATGCGAATCTCGCCGGCGAACGGGTGGTTGCGGCCGTAACCACGTTGGGTCGAGTAACCCAGTGCCAGCAGGAAACCTTCGTCGCCACGGGCCAGGGCTTGCAGGCGCTGGGCGCGGTTGGCCGGGTATTCCAGCGGGTCGCGGGTGATGTCGGCGACGCTGCCGGTGTCGTCGGATTCGTTCTTGATCAGCCCTTCCTTGGCCAGCAGGCCGAGTACCCGAGGGCACGCTTCCAGAGTGGCATCCGGCGTGGTTTGCGGGCCGGGGTATTCACCTTCGGCCAGCAGCGCAAAGTCCAGCAGGCGGTGGGTGTAATCGAAGGTCGGGCCCAGCAGTTGCCCGCCCGGCACGTCCTTGAAGGTGGCCGACAAACGCCGACTCAGTGACATCTGCGCGGTATCGATCGGCAGGCTCGGGCTGAAGCGCGGCAACGTGGTGCGGTAGGCCCGCAGCAGGAAGATCGCTTCCACCAGATCCCCCGCCGCTTGCTTGATCGCAAGTGCAGCCAACTCCGTGTCGTACAGCGAGCCTTCGCTCATCACTCGCGCGACCGCCAGCGGCAGTTGCTCGCGGATCTGCTCCACGCTCAATTCCGCAATGGAAGTATCGCCCCGGCGTTTTTTCGCCAGCAGGCGGTGGGCATTGTCGATGGCCTGTTCGCCACCCTTGACGGCTACGTACATCAGGCATGCTCCTGTGCAATTCGAGTGCTGCGTGGCAGGCCGATCAGGTGATGGCCGGCGGCGAACAACACGTCCAGGCCACGGGGAAAGGTTTCCCGGCGTTGGCGTTCCAGCCAGAATGCTTGAGGCACCGGCAGGTTGACCTGACGCTGGGTCTTGATCCCCGGACCGCGCCAGTTCAAGGCGCGACCGGCTTCCAGGTCGGTCAACTGGACCAGCAAGGTGCAGGACTGATCCGGGTAACGGTCGTTGCCGTGGTTGAAGCCGCTGAGGTCGAGCAGCTCCTGTTCACCGAGCAAGGCGAACGCGGCCTCTTCCCGGTTGGCGGTCAGCGGGCAGCCGCAGTGGAAGGCCAGGTTGGCGCGGATCAGCGGCGTGTCGAAGCACGGCGCCAGCCACAGCGGTGTGTCCATATCCAGCAGCGCCAGGCACAGCGCATAGGTAGCCGGCGCCAGGCCTTCAAGGCTGGGGGCCGCGGGCAAGGACTGGATCAGGCCGGGCTCGGCGAGGGCCTTGAGGGCCCCGCGAAAACCGCGCTGGGCGTCCAGCACCGGGTCTACAAAGGCCGGTTGCAAGCGTTGGGCATTCATCAGTTTTCTCCTCGAACCAGGGTGAAGAACTCGACCTTGGTGGCGGCGGTGTCGGCCTCTTTTTGCGCCCGGCGCTCGGCCTGGGCGTTGGCCAGTGCGCCGATCAGGTCGCTGAGCCAGGGGCTCGGGTGTGCACCCTGCAAATGCGCATCCGCCAGGGCCGCCAGTTCGGCGTGGACCTTGTCGCGCCCGGCCAGGTAGCTGTAGCCGGTGCGCCCGTCTGCCAGGCGCACCACGCAGCGGGTCACGCTCATTTCGCCGAGGTTGAACGGCGCGCCATTGCCGCCCATGCGGCCACGCACCAGGGTCATGCCGATTTCCGGGGCGCGGATCAGTTGGTAATCCACGTCGCGCAGGGCGTCTTCATGGGGCAGCAATTCACTGCGAAAGGCGCGGGCGAGCACGCCGATCCAGTGTTGACGCGGGGACAGGTTCATCGGGGTCTCCATCAGGTCACCACTTGGTACTGGAAGCGATCCGAACGGCTGGTGGACTGCGCCAGCTCCACCGGGCGGCCGTCGCGATCGCGGGAAAGGGTGAATACGGTGAGCGCCGGCAAGTGCCGGGGCATCATCAGCAGTGCGGCTTCGTCGCGGTTGGGCAAACGCGCGCCGATCAGGCTTTGGGTACGGGTCAACGGCATGTCGCGCTCACGCAGGTAGTGGCGCAGCGAGCCGCCGTTGTAGTCCGCCAGCAGCGGCGCATGGCTGGCGCAGTAACGGTGGCGGATCAGGCTGACCGGCTGGTGGTCGAGCTTGCGCAGGGTTTGCAGCTCGATCATCGGCGCCATCTCGGCGATGCCCAGTTGCTGGGCCTCTTCGCGGCTGGCAAAGCAGTAGCGGCGCTTGAGCAGCATCGCTTCCACGCCCACGCCTTGGGCCGACAAGGACTGGCTGTAGGAGGTCTCGGCGCCCATCGGGTAAATCAGCGGGCGGTCCAGCACCTGGGTGCCCTTGCCCTGGCGGCGCAACAGGCTGCCTTCGAACACCAGCTCGTCGATGGCGCGGCGCAGGGTGTGGCGGTTGACGCCGAAGCGTTCAGCCAGTTGCACCTCGCCCGGCAGGAATTCACCGGCCTGGTAGCTGCTCAGTTCGCGGCGCAGGATGTCGGCGAGTTCGCGGTACACCGGCTCATCTTGTCTAGACAACTGCATGCTTAAAAAAAGCGCCCTGGGGCACCCCTCCGACGTCAGATGAACTGCTTGCGCAGGCGTTGGGACAGCACGTCGATACAGCTCACCACCACGATGATCACCAGCAGCACCGCGCAGGTCTGCACGAACTGGAACGCGCGGATGTTCTCCCAGAGGATCACGCCGATCCCGCCGGCACCGACCATCCCCACCACCGTCGCCGAACGCACGTTGGCCTCGAAGCGGTAGAGCGCGTAGGACACCCACAGCGGCATCACTTGCGGGATCACGCCGTAGATCACTTCCTGCAAGGCACTGGCACCGGTGGCTCGCACACCTTCAACGGGGCCCGGGTCGATGGCTTCGACGGCTTCGGCAAACAGCTTGGCGAGGACCCCGGTGGTGCTGATCCACAAGGCCAGGACACCGGCAAAAGGACCGAGGCCGACGGCGACCACGAACAACATCGCGAACACCATTTCGTTGATCGAACGGAAGGCATCCATCACCCGGCGCAGCGGCTGGTGAATCCACCATGGGGTGATGTTGTCGGCGCACAGGATGCCCAGGGGCACCGAGCAGACGATCGCCAGCACCGTGCCCCAGAGGGCGATTTGCACGGTGACGATCATCTCCTTGAGGTAGGAGCGCCATTCGTGGAAGTCCGGCGGGAAGAAGTCGGCGGCGAAGGTCGCCATGTTTCCGGAGTCGCGGTACAGCGCCAGCGGGTTCATCTCGGCGCCGTGCCAGGCCCAGGCCAGCAGGACCAGGAACAGGCCCCAGCCCAGGTATTGCGGCCAAGTCCTTTTGCCCACTGCTTCAGCATGCAAGGTAGTCATGGGTCACTCTCGGTGTAGGGTTGGAACTGGGCTTAATGTGGGAGCGGGCTTGCTCGCGAATGCGGTGACTCAGTCGCCGGATGCGTTGAATGACACACCGTATTCGCGAGCAAGCCCGCTCCCACATGAACCCGATTCCTACAGGGGGTTAGCCGTTGGCTGCGGTCTTCTTGTCCAGTTCGGTGATGCGCTCTTGCAGCTTGGCCAGGTCGGCGTCGATGTCGGCGAGCTTCCTGGCCTTGTCAGCCGCTTCCAGCTTGTCGTCGGCGCTGATGGTGGTGCGCTGCTTGAACAGTTCCAGTTGGCGGATCGGCAACAACTGGTCGTCGCTGGACTTGAGGAACTTGCCCAGTTGCATGTTCTTCAGCACGGCCTTCTCTTCGTCGGTGTCACCGTAGTTGGCGAAGAAGTCGCGGATCTTGGTCTTCTCGCTGTCGCTCAGGGCCTTGCTCCACACCATCGGGTCGGCCGGGATCAGCGGCGACTTCCAGATCACCTTGAGCATGGCGGCCTTGTCCGGCTGGGTGACTTCCAGTCGGTCCCAGCTTTCGGTGTTGAAGGTGGCGACGTCCAACTGCCCCTTGGCCACGCTCAATGCGTTGACTTCATGGCTGGAGTTGAGGGTTCGCTTGAAGGCGGTGGCAGCGTCGACGTGGTTCTTGGCGAACACGTAGTAGCCGGGCACCAGGTAGCCCGAAGTGGAGTTCGGGTCACCGTTGCCGAAGGTCAGGTTCTTGGCGTTCTTGAGCATGTCATCGACGTTGTTGATCGGGCTGTCCTTGCGCACGATCAGCACGCTCCAGTAACCGGCAGCCCCGTTGGCGGCGGCGGTCTGGGCGAAGATTTCGCCGTTGGAACGGTCCACCGCTTCCATCGCGGCCTTGTTGCCCAGCCAGGCCACGTCGACCTTGTTGAAGCGCATGCCCTGGATCAGGCCGGCGTAGTCGGAAGCGAAGGTGGCGTTGATGGTGAGGCCGGTCTTCTTGTGCATGTCATCCAGGAAGGGCTGCCAGATGCTCTTGAGGTTCTGCGAAGACTCGGTGGACATGATGCCGAAATTGATCGCCTTGTCGGCGGCCTGGGCAGTGCCCATGGCCACGCTGGCAAGCAGCACGGCAGACAGAAACACATGACCGATACGGTTCAACATGGAGAGGATTCCTGTGGGTCGTTAGTAAGGTTTCAAGCGCGGGCCAGGGCCAACCGTGCGGGGACGACGGGTGTGCGGGTCTGGTCGGAAAACATCAGGCTGGTGTCCACATCGGCACCGTACAAATCGTTGAGGAACTGGCTGCTCAGCTCGCTGGCCTGGCCATCGAAGTGAATCCGCCCGCCCTTGAGCGCCACGGCTCGGGGGCAATAACGCATGGCGTAATCGACTTGGTGCAGGGTGACCACCACGGTCTTGCCGTCGCGGCCGTTGATGTCGGCGAGGATCTCCATGACCTTGCGCGCCGACTCCGGGTCCAGGGAGGCGATGGGTTCATCCGCCAGGATCACTTCGGCGCGTTGCGTCAAAGCGCGGGCGATTGCCACGCGTTGCTGCTGGCCGCCGGACAAGGTGGAGGCGCGCTGGCTGGCCAGGTCTGCCAGGCCGACGCGGGCCAGGGATTCCATGGCGAACTGTTTTTCCTCGGCATTGAACAACCCGAGGTTGCCGCGCCAGCGCGGCATGCGGCCCAGGCAACCGAGCAGTACGTTGTCGAGCACGCTCAGGCGGTTGACCAGGTTGAACTGCTGGAAGATGTAGCCGATGTCGGCGCGCAGGCGCCGCACCTTGCCATTCAACCGCCCGCTGGCCTGCACTTCCCGGCCCAGCACCTTGACGCTGCCGCCGTTGCTCTTGTCGCAACAGGCCAGGCCCGCGAGGTGGCGCAGCAAGGTGGACTTGCCGGAGCCGGAAGCGCCAATCAGCGCGACCATCTCACCGGTGGCAACGGTGAGTTCGAGGTCGACCAGCGCGGATTTCTTCGCAAAGGTCTTGTTCAGATGATCGACATGGATAGCTGGAGTCATGGGCTTCTCTGTCTGGTTGAACAGCCATCCGTGGCTGCGTTTGAGTTCAAACGACAGTAGGCGCGGGCTGTGTCAGCCCTATGACTTGCACATGACTGGAGTAAAACCGTTTGATGAAGGTTTGATGAAAGGTTGGAAGTAGCTGTAGGACGTTGATCGTTCCCAACGCTCTGCGTGGGAATACCGCCTCGGACGCTCTGCGTCCATTGAAGTCTTGCGCAGTGGTGACGCGGAGCGTCACGGGATGCATTCCCACGCAGAGCGTGGGAACGATCCATACCTAACCTGTGGCGAGGGAGCTTGCTCCCTCGCCACAAGGTCTTCGCCCGGCATTGGAAATGTGCCGGACTGTGGTGCAATAGCTGGCCGCCAATATGTGCAAAAGGACAACGTGATGGGAAAAGACAAGGCATGTCCGGTCATCCTGCGAACCCGCCAATCCCTGGAAATCCTCGCCTTCAAACACCCACTGGCAGGTCTTCAACTGGTCAAGGGCAGCGTGGAGCCTGGCGAAAGTACCGAGGTTGCGGCAGTTAGAGAGTTGCTTGAAGAGGCCGGGATAACCGGCAAGGTGATACGTGACCTGGGCACTTGGCACTCAGCGTCCACGGGGCATACATGGGCCTTTCATCAATGCCTGATCCCTGAAGACCTGCCAGATACCTGGACCCATTTTGCAGAGGATGATGGCGGCCACGAGTTCCAGTTCTTCTGGCACCCGCTGGCGAGCGAACCGTCAGAAGAGTGGCATCAGGTCTTTAAAGATGCCCTGGAGTTTCTAAAGCCGCGCCTTGCCGAAGTATCGCTTCAGGAATAATCAAGATCCCGGTAAATCGGTGATTTTTCCTACGATCTCTATGGCTTGCAGCAGCCTTAACTCGCCGCTAGCCTCTCCAAGTCGCTGCTCATCAGCGATCGGGTTTGGTCGCCCGGGTTAGAATGGCGCACAGTGCCGCGCAAGCGGCATTATCGTGTTCGCTTTATGGCGAGCTGTGCGTGGGAGGGCCCTGGCCCTGCCGGGTTTCCATTCCCTGGTCGACCAACCTGCGTACAGCTCGCCACCCACCTGCTTGGTCGCAGATGTGGTGAGCTCCCACTGAATGGAGAGTCATTGCATGTACAAGGTCACGCCTAATCCGCCAGAAACGTCTGGCTCCAAGTCTGAAAAAAACAAGCTTCAGGACGCCGCCCAGCGGGCCATCGATCACTACCTGAAACCCGCCGAAACCAAAGCGTCCACCAATGAAAAAAACCACTTCAGTCTGTTCACCGTATCAGCCAACGTTGAAACGGAAGCACTGCTGAGCAACGCCTACGAAACACTCCAGTCTGCCAATGCAATGGCGTTGGACCTTTCCGAAAACATTGATGGCAAAGACCGCAGCCTGGTATTGGCGATGCAACAACTGCTGGAGTTGGGATTGTTGTTGGTGGATAGAGCGCTGGATCGAGAGTGCCCGGTGGCCTGATCAAAACCGAAATCCAACTGGCAACATAAATCCAATGTGGGAGCGGGCTTGCTCGCGAATGCAGAGGGTCAGTCAATACATCGGGTGACTGATCCACCGCTTTCGCGAGCAAGCCCGCTCCCACATTTTGATTTTCATCAGGTTCAAACTGCCCGGTGTTATTGAGCGATGCGGGCGCGCAATCGCGGCATTACAAAATCCAGAAACGCCCGCAGCTTCAGCGGCAACGGCGACTGCCCTTTGTGCACCAGGCTAATGGGCAGCGGCGCCGACTCGAACGCCTCAAGCACCACCGCCAACGCCTCCTCCCGCACTGCATCCGCCACTTGATACGAGAGCACCCGAATCACCCCAACCCCCAACGTCGCCGCCGCAATCGCCGCTTCTGCGGTGTTCACCGACAACCGCGAATGCACCGGTACCGAGAGCCCGGTTTTACCCGCGCCAAATCCCCACGCCCCTTGGGACGCCAGCACTTCGAAGGTGATGCAGTCATGCCCCGCCAAGTCCTGGGGCTCAGCGGGTATGCCGCGAGCGGCCAGGTATGCCGGGCTGGCGCACACCACCCGCCGCACCGTGCCCACCTGCATGGCCTTGAGCGAGCTGTCGGGCAACTCGCCAATGCGCACCGCGACGTCGCAGTGTTCTTCCATCAGGTGCACGACGCGGTCGGTGAGGATCAGGTTGATGTCGATCTCCGGGTACTGCGCGAGGAATTCCGCCACCACCGGCACGATGTGCAGCCGCCCGAAGACCACTGGCGCGGTAACGACCAGTTCGCCCCGGGGCTGGGAATATTCGCCAGTGGCCGCGCGCTCGGCCTCGCTGATGTCTTCAAGAATGCGCCGGCACGCGTCGAGGTAAGAGGCGCCGGCATCGGTCAACGACAGCTGGCGCGTGGTGCGGTGCAGCAGGCGGGTTTTCAGGTGCGTCTCAAGTTCAGCCACCTTGCGGCTGACGCTGGCCAGCGGCATGTCGAGGCGCCGCGCCGCAGCGGTCAGGCTGCCTGCATCAACCACGGCAACGAAGATGGACATGGATTCAAGACGGTTCATGGCAACCTATCAAATTCTGGAAGGATGATTCCAAATCCTAGGGGATTATCCTGCCAAGCGCGAGTGCGTAACGTTGGCCACTCATCTCCTTCCCGGAGATCTGCATTGAAGGAGAGCGCCGTGAGTGGCCTGCCGATGACATCCCAACCTTCCACAGCGCCTGCGGTCGCGCCGCGCGGCAAGATCATCATGATGGCGGTGATCGCCGGCGCGGTGATTACCAATATTTACTGCACCCAGCCGATCCTGCCGCTGATCGCTTCGGACATGGGCGTAGACGTGACCACCGTGGATCTGGTGGCCGGTTCCGCCCTGCTGGGTTTTGCTACCGGGCTGGCGTTGCTGCTGCCGATGGGCGACCGTTTTGACCGCCGCAAGCTGGTGCTGGGGCAGATCACCCTGGCGTTCTGTTTCGCCCTGGCGGCGGCGTTTTCACCGGGCATCTGGGCGCTGATCGGGGCGTCTTTCGGCTTGGGGATTGTGAGCTGTGTGCCGCAGCAACTGGTGCCGTTCGCGGCGGTGATGTCGCAGCCCCACGAACGCGGGCGCAATGTGGGCACGGTGGTCAGCGGGATCATGGTCGGCATCCTGCTCGGGCGCACGATCGCCGGCGTAGTCGGTGAGGCTTATGGCTGGCGGGCGGTGTACGCGATGGAGGCGGCCTTCATGATCCCGGTGTGGATCGGTGCCGCCAGGCTGCTGCCACAAGGCGTGCCGAGCACCAACCTGTCCTACCCTCGCCTGCTGGCTTCGCTGTGGCCGCTGATGCGCGACAACAGCCCGATTCGCCAATCAATGATGGTGCAGGCGTTGTTGTGGGCTTGCTTCAATGCGTTTTGGGTGAATCTGGCAGCACTGTTGGCTCATGGGCCATGGCAATTGGGCAGTGCCTGGGCAGGTGGCTTCGGGATTATCGGTGCGGCGGGTGCGTTGGCGGCGTCGCTCGGTGGGCGGGCTTCCGACAGGCTGGGTTCGCGCAAGGTGATTGGGGCGAGTATCGGGATTGTGACCTTGGCGTTCCTGCTGCTGGCGGGTGCCGAGACTTCGATTATCTTGCTGGTGCTGGGGGTGATCGTGCTGGATATCGGCGTGCAGTCGGGCTTGGTTTCCAACCAGACCCGGGCGTTTGCGGTGGACCCGAAAGCCCAGGGCCGCATCAATAGTTTGTACATGACGGCGACGTTTTTTGGCGGTGCGGTGGGGGCGACAGTCAGCGGCTGGTTAATGGCGCGGTTGGGCTGGATGGGGATTGTGGAGTTTGGGGTGATGCTGGGGGTGATTGCCGGGGTGATCCACTGGACAAGCGCGCCCAGGCAGACTGAGGAGCTGACGTAATTTCAAATCAAACGAGATTCAAAATGTGGGAGCGGGCTTGCTCGCGAATACGGTATATCAGTGCCCGATTTGTTGGCTGACACGCCGTATTCGCGAGCAAGCCCGCTCCCACATTTGAGCTTTGTTGTTGGGTGGACTGTATTCCAAACCAGCCATGAAAAAGGCGACCCGAAGGTCGCCTTTTTTCATTGTGCGTACTGCTTGCTCAACCCCGGCGGTACGCCATGGACATCGGTCTCTTCCCAAGGCCCGTTGGGGCTGATGGACCGGCTCCAGCCGTTGCTCCAGCGGTAGTAGGTGCGCTGGCGGTAGAACGTATCCGGCTGTTCGTCCAGCACGTACACCTGCATCTTTCCGTCCCAGTGGCTGGCCGCACCCGGTGGCGGTGCGAAGGTCGGCGAGGAGCTAGGCACCGGCTTCGACGGTTTGATCACCGGGCTCGAGGGCTGTGTGCTCGGCTGGGTCGACGGCCCTGTCGGTGGAATAGTCGGCCCGGTAGGCGACGGAGGCCGATGGACCGCACAAGCACTCAACCCCAGTACCAGGCTGAGCAGGGTGATACGTGCGATAGCGGTCATGGGCATTTCCTCGAATTATTGGTCCGGACTGTCGATGGTCAGCTGCTGCAGCGCAGTGGTGCTGCTGGCCAGGGGTTGGCTGCGGCCGATCCACTCGCCAGCTGTGGGAACACCTGCCCGGGATATGCGCGCAACCAGTTGGACTTCGGGAAAGTTGGACAGTTTCAACTGCGGCATCATCGCGTCGCTGTCGCCCAGCTCGACGGTGATCGGCAGGTCGGCCACGGTCACGCGCTTGGCGGCCAGGGGCGCCGGCGGGCCTTTGACGGCGCGGGCGAAGATGAACACGCTGTCGGTCGGCAAGGCCTTGGCCTTCACATCGGCGGCCAGGTCCACCCGCACTTGCATCTGTTTTTCTGCCTTCACGGGCGCCACGCTGCCGCCGCTCTCCTTGAGCTTCTCGGCGGCCCGGTCGATCCCGCCTTGCAGCGCGGCACGGGAATTGTCGTCCGGTGGCAGTTGCGCCAGCAGGCGGTTCCAGTAGTCGATCGCTTCCTGGTAACGCTGGCCTTCAAAGGCGGCGATGCCCAGCAGGCCGAGGCTGGTGACTTCTTTCGGATCGAGTTTCAGTGCTTCGTCGGTCAGGGCCTGGACCTTGGGCGACCACTGTTTGTTGTCAGCAAAGTACTGGGCCTGGGCCCACTGGCCGAGCAACTCGGGCTGGCGACCGGCCAGGGCCACGGTGCGCTCGAAGATTTTCGCCGCATCGGCGGAACGGTCCTGGGCCATGTAGGCGCGACCGAGGAAGTACAGGCCTTCCGGCGAATCCGGCTGGGCCGCTGCGGCGCGCTCCAGGCGGCGGGTCATGTCTTCCATGGACACCGGCGGCTGGGAGAATTCGCGGGTCAGTTCGACCTTGTCGCTGGCACCGTAATGCAGGTACAGCGCCACCCCCAGCACCGGCACCAGAAACGCCGCGAGCAACGGCAACGGTTTGCCGAGGCGCGATTCCCGGGGCTTTTCCACACCCTCGGTATCCGCCAGCAACTCACGGGCCGCTTCAGCGCGCCCGCTGTCCAGCTGGGCCGCATCCAGCACGCCTTCGGTCTGCTGGGTTTGCAGTTCCGCCACGCGTTCCTGGTACAGCGCCACGTTCAATGCAGTGCGATCCTCTTCACGCTGGGCACGGCGGCCGCGTAACACCGGGATCAGCAGGAAACTCAAGGCAATCAGAAGCAGCAGACCTGCTGCGAGCCAGAAATCAATCATCAGTTTTTTTGTCCAGCAGTTGGTCGAGGCGTTGACGCTCATCGACGGAAAGCGAGTCCGAGCCATCGGCCGGGGCGACACGACGGCGGCGCACAATCACCGCCATAACGACTAAGCCTGTGAGCAACAACCCGGCGGGGCCGAACCACAGCAGCGCAGTCTTGCCGGTGAGCGCCGGCTTGTAGCGCACGAAGTCACCGTAGCGGTCCACCATGAAGTCGATGATCTGCTGATTGTCCTTGCCCTCGCCGAGCATGCGGAAAATCTCTTTGCGCAGGTCGGCGGCGATCGGTGCATTGGAGTCGGCGATGTCCTGGTTCTGGCACTTGGGGCAGCGCAGCTCCTTGGTCAGTTCGCGAAAACGCTCGCGGTCTCCGTCCTTGGCAAATTCGTAAGTGTCGATGGCGGCGTGGGCCACGCCGACCATGCTCAAGCCCAATACCGCGGCGGCTAACCAACGCTTCATGGCTTGGCCTCATCCACCAGCGCCTGGTACTTGGCGGCCAGTTGCTCGCGCCACACCACTTCGTCGATCACGCCCACGTACTTGTCGCGGATCACGCCCATGGCGTCGATGAAGAAGGTTTCCGGAGCGCCGTACACACCAAGGTTCAGCCCGAGATTGCCGTCTTCGTCGCGGATATCCAGTTGGTACGGGTTGTGGAATTCCGCCAGCCACTTCAGGGCGGCAGCATTGTCGTCCTTGTAGTTGATGCCGTAGATCACCACGCCCTTCTCCGCCAGCTTGTTCAGCACCGGATGCTCCACGCGGCAGGAAATGCACCAGGTGCCCCACACGTTGACCAGTGCCGGTTTGCCCAGCAAATCAGCCTGGGTCAGGGTCTTGTCGCCCTGCACCGTCGGCAGCGAGAACGCCGGGAATGGCTTGCCGATCATGGCCGACGGCAGCTCGGCCGGGTCCAGGTACAGCCCGCGATACAGGAACACCGCCACCACCAGGAACGCCGCCAGCGGTAACACCATCAACCAACGCTTCATACTGGCGCTCCTTGCAGGCCGAGGGCTTCACGCACCCGGCTCTTGACCTTGACCCGGTAGCGCCGGTCCATCGCTGCCAGCAAACCACCGAAGCCGGTGAGCAGGCCGCCGAACCAGATCCAGCGCACAAACGGTTTGACGTGGACCCGCACGGCCCACGCGCCATCGCCCAGCGGTTCACCCAGGGCGACGTAGAGGTCGCGGGTGAAACCGGCGTCGATCCCGGCTTCGGTCATCATCGAGCTTTGCACGGTGTACAGGCGTTTTTCCGGGTGCAGCACCGCCACTTCCTTGCCATTGCGCACCACACGTACGGTGCCTTTGTCGGAGGTGAAGTTCGGGCCTTCGAAGTGCTTGGCGCCTTCGAAAATGAAGTGGTACCCGGCCAGGTCCATGGACTCGCCCGGTGCCAGGCGCAGGTCGCGCTCGGCACTGTTCTGGCTGGACAACACGACGCCCAGGGCGCACACGGCGATGCCGATGTGGGCGACCTGCATGCCCCAGTAACTGCGGGTCATGGTCGGCAAGCCTTTGATCAAACCTTTGTGGCGGGTCTTGTCGATCAGGTCGCGTACACCGGCCAGCAATACCCAGGCCGCGAGCATGAAGGTGGCAAGCACGGCCCAGTTGAAGTCGCCGTAGGCAATACCGGCGATCACGGCCAGCGCGGCGCTGCCGAGCAGTACCGGGGTGAGCATGCCCACCAGCCATTTCACCGGGGTGTCTTTCCAGCGCACCAGTACGCCGACCGCCATCACCACCATCAGCAGCGCCATCAACGGGATGAACAGCGCGTTGAAGTACGGCGGGCCGACGGACAGCTTGGCGCCGCTCAGGGCATCCAGCACCAGCGGGTACAGGGTACCGAGCAGAATCATCGAGGCCGCCACCACCAGCACCAGGTTATTGCCCAGCAGCAGGGTTTCCCGGGACCAGAGGTTGAAGCCCACGTGGCTCTTGACCACTGGCGCACGCAGGGCGAACAGCGTCAGGGAGCCGCCGACCACGAACAGCAGGAAGATCAGGATGAACACGCCGCGCTCCGGGTCGGAGGCAAACGCGTGCACCGAGGTCAGTACGCCGGAACGCACCAGGAACGTACCCAGCAGGCTCAGGGAAAACGCGGCGATGGCCAGCAACACGGTCCAGCTTTTGAACACGCCGCGTTTTTCCGTGACTGCCAGCGAGTGAATCAGCGCGGTGCCCACCAGCCAGGGCATGAAGGAGGCGTTTTCCACCGGGTCCCAGAACCACCAGCCGCCCCAGCCGAGTTCGTAGTAGGCCCACCACGAGCCCAGGGTGATGCCGATGCCGAGGAATGCCCAGGCGACGATGGTCCACGGCCGCGACCAGCGCGCCCAGGCGGCATCGAGACGCCCGCCGAGCAAGGCGGCGATGGCGAAGGCGAAGGCGACCGAGAAACCGACGTAGCCCATGTAGAGCATCGGCGGGTGCACGATCAGGCCGATGTCTTGCAGCAGCGGGTTGAGGTCGTGCCCGTCGACCGGGATCTGCGGCAGGATGCGGGTGAACGGGTTGGAGGTCATGATCAGGAACAGCAGGAAGCCGATGCTGATCATGCCCATCACCGCCAGCACCCGGGCCAGCATCACCTGCGGCAGTTGGCGGGAGAAGATCGAGACGGCAAAGGTCCAGCCGCCGAGGATCAATGCCCACAGCAGCAACGAACCTTCGTGGGCGCCCCACACGGCGCTGAACTTGTAGTACCAGGGCAAGGCGCTGTTGGAGTTATTGGCGACGTAGGCGACAGAAAAGTCGTCGGTCATGAAGGCGTAGGTCAGGCAACCGAAGGCGAACACCAGAAAGGCGAACTGGCCCCAGGCAGCCGGCTGGGCCAGGCTCATCCACAGGCGGTCACCGCGCCAGGCGCCCAGCAACGGGACCACGGCCTGGACGATGGCAAAGCACAGGGCGAGGATCATCGCCAGCTGGCCCAACTCCGGAATAAACAGTGCGGACGTCATGACTTAGCCCTCCTTGGCAGGGGTCGGGGCGGATTGGCCGCTGTCTTTGAGGGCCTTGGTGACTTCCGGCGGCATGTATTTTTCATCGTGCTTGGCCAGCACTTCGTCGGCCACTACCACGCCGTCGGCGTTGAGCTTGCCGAGGGCGACGATGCCCTGCCCTTCGCGGAACAGGTCCGGGAGGATGCCGCGGTAGGTGATGGTCACGGATTTGTTGAAGTCGGTGACGATGAACTTGACGTCCAGGGAGTCGCCGGAGCGTTGCAACGAGCCTTTCTCGACCATGCCACCGGCACGGATTCGGGTGTCCAGCGGCGCTTCGCCGTTGGCGATCTGGGTCGGGGTATAGAACAGGTTGATGTTCTCCCGCAGGGCGCTCAGGGCCAGGGTCACGGCAATGCCGACACCGGCCATGATGGCCAGGATGATCAACAGACGCTTTCTACGCAGCGGATTCACTTTTCGGTCTCCCGGCGCAAACGACGCGCCTCTTGTTGCAGGTAACGCTTGCGGGCCAGGATCGGCGCGGCGACGTTGAGGGCCAGCACCGCCAGGCAAATGCCATAGGCCGTCCAGACGTACAGGGCGTGATGGCCCATGGCGAGAAAATCACTGAAAGAGTTGAAGCTCATCCACGGGCTCCCAGGCTGTTTTGCACTTCGGCCTTGACCCAACTGGTGCGGGCTTCACGCTTGAGCACTTCGAGGCGCATGCGCATCAGCAGCACGGCGCCAAAAAAACAGTAGAACCCCAGCACCATCAGCAGCAGCGGCGCCCACATTTCCACGGGCATTGCCGGCTTTTCGGTGAGGGTGAAGGTGGCGCCCTGGTGCAGGGTGTTCCACCACTCCACCGAGTATTTGATGATCGGGATGTTGATCACGCCGACAATCGCCAGCACCGCGCAGGCCTTGGCGGCGCTGTCACGGTTGCTGATGGCGTTGCCCAGGGCAATCAGGCCGAAGTACAGGAACAGCAGGATCAGCATCGAGGTGAGTCGCGCATCCCATACCCACCACGAACCCCAGGTCGGCTTGCCCCAGATCGCACCGGTGACCAGCGCCACGGCGGTCATCCAGGCACCGATGGGCGCGGCGCATTGCAGGGCGACGTCCGCCAGCTTCATCTTCCACACCAGGCCGACGATGCCGCACACCGCCAGCATCACGTAGCAGGACTGGGCCAGCATCGCGGCAGGCACGTGGATGTAGATGATGCGAAAGCTGTTGCCTTGCTGATAGTCCGGCGGCGCGAAGGCCAGGCCCCAGACCAGGCCGATGCCGATCAGCAATACCGCGGCGATGCTCAACCACGGCAGCAGTTTGCCACTGATGCCGTAAAACCATTTGGGCGAGCCGAGCTTGTGAAACCAGGTCCAGTTCATGCTGTTTCCATCACGGTTGCTTCTCGTCGTTGCGAGAAGCTTAGGGTCTTTACTGGTTAAGGTTCTATCGCTTAACCAGACCTCATTATTCGCCGACGCTGATCTTCAGGCCAGCCGCTATAGCAAAGGGTGTCAGGGTTACCGTCAGGGCGGCCAGGCTGCCAAGCCACAGGAGGTAACCGGTCGCCGGCATGCCCTGGAGCGCGGCTTGCAACGCGCCGCTGCCCAGGATCAACACCGGGATATACAAAGGCAAGATCAGCAGGGCCAACAACAGGCCACCGCGTTTCAAACCGACGGTCAGTGCCGCACCTACGGCGCCCAGTAGACTGAGAACCGGCGTGCCAAGCAACAAGGAAAGGAGCAACACCGGCAGGCATTCGGTGGGCAACCCCAGCATCATCGCCAGCAGCGGCGCGAGCAATACCAGCGCCAGGCCGGAAAACGCCCAGTGTGCCAGTACCTTGGCCAATACCAGAAGTGGCAGGGGGTGCGACGAAAGGACCCACTGTTCGAGGGAACCGTCTTCAAAATCACTGCGAAACAGCCCGTCCAGCGAGAGCAGGACTGACAAAAGCGCCGCCACCCAGACCAGTCCCGGAGACAAGGTTTGCAACAGTTTAGTCTCGGGGCCCACCGCCAACGGGAACAGCGCGATCACAATCGCGAAGAACACCAGCGGGTTGGCCAATTCGGCCGGACGGCGACAGAGTAACCGCGCTTCGCGGGCGACCAACAGGGCAAATACGCTCATACCGCCCACCGGCCCAGGTCGAGGTCGCGGTAACCGGCGGGCATGCGCGTCAAGGTGTGGTGAGTGGTCAGGACAACCATGCCGCCCTGCTCGCAGTGCGCGGCAAGGTGTTCTTCCAATTGGGCAACGCCTTGTTTGTCGAGGGCGGTGAAGGGTTCGTCGAGAATCCATAGCGGCGGGCCGTCCAGATACAAACGGGCCAGGGCCACGCGGCGCTGCTGGCCGGCGGACAGGGTGTGGCAGGGAACGTCTTCGAAACCCTTGAGGCCAACCGCGGCCAGCGCCTGCCAGATCGCCTCGCGGCTGGCGGGATGATGCAGGGCGCTGAGCCAACTGAGGTTTTCTTCAGCGGTAAGCACATCCTTGATTCCGGCGGCGTGGCCGATCCAGATCAGGTTGCGCGCCAGCTCGGTGCGCTGCTCGTGCAACGGTTTGCCGTTGAGCCGCACTTCCCCCGCCGTCGGCTGCATCAGACCGGCCAGCAGGCGTAACAGGCTGGTCTTGCCGCTGCCGTTGGGGCCGCTGACCTGCACCATGTCGCCGCCCGCCAGACGCAGTTCGAGGTGTTCGAACAGCATCCGCAGGTCACGTTCACAGGCGAGCGCTACGGCTTCTAGAAGAGGGCTGGTCAAGAGATCGCGGGCCTTTACGGTTCAAGTCGGCGGTGGAACGGCCGTTAAAGAGATGCACATTAACTGCTTTGGCGACCGTTTTTAGAGAGCTGGATCAATCAGTTGTGTTGTTTTTAACGCTCTCTTTGAAGACGGGCGGCATTATACATGTGATGCCCTACTCTAAAGAGGGCAATTTCCCCTGAGACGGCGCGCACGATGACCGGTGAGATCAATCTTCCCACGCTCCCCCCGACGCTTCCGGCCGGGCCTGCGCCCGCGCCTGCAGCGGGCGAGTTGCTGAAACTGCTGGAGCCGCAGACCGGCCTGATCGACCCCGGAAAAACCGTAAATGCCGAGGTGCTGGCACTGAAACAAGGCGGCGATGCATTTCAGTTGCTGCTCAAGCTGACCCTGGAAGGCGGCCGGCAAACCCTGGTGCAGGCCAGCAGCAGCCAGCCGCTGCCGCTGGGTACTCAGGTGGAAGTCAGCCAGACGCCGTCGGGCAATTTGTCCATCAGCCTGCAGCAGGCCCTGAGTTCCAGCGTCGCTGCGCTGACGCGTATCGACACCAGCCAGTTACCGGTGGGCACCCTGCTGCAAGGCAAGGTGCTGACCACCCAGGCGCTGCCACAGGGCGCCAACCAGCCGGTGGTGTATCGCTCACTGGTGTCGGTGCTCAATAACGTCCTCAGCGGCGCGACCCTGACCGTCGAAAGCCCGCAGCCCTTGCGCGTCGGCAGCCTGCTCAGCGCCGTGGTGCAAAGTGCGCAGACCTTGAGCTTTGTACCGCTGAGCGGGCGCCAGGACCAATTGGCCGTGGCCCAGCAACTCTCCACCCAGCAAAGCCGCCAGGGCTCGCTGGACGTGGTGTTCACCGCGCTGCAAAGCCTGCCGGCGACCAGCAGCGACAGCACCGGGGCCGACCTGCGCGCCGCCGCCGAGCGTTTGCTCGCCGGCCTGCCCGACCTGGCCCAGGCCAGCAACCCCAAGGTGCTGGCGCAACTGATCCAGAACAGCGGGACCTTCCTAGAAGCCAAGTTGCTGGCCGGGCAAAACCCGCAGATACCGCCGCTGGACATGAAAGGCGCGCTGCTGCGCTTCGTCGCCGACCTGCTGCCATCCCTGCCCGCCAGCACCAATCTGAATGCGATCCTCGCTGCCAACACCCTGGCGCAGTTGCTGCCCAGCTTCGTACGCAGCCCGCTGGGTACCCTCGGCCAGGTCGGCGCCAGGCAGGCGCCCGCGGGCTTTCCGCTGCCCGATCGGCTGATGCAACGCCTGGAAGGTGAAAGTGACCTGGAAAACCTGCTGCGCCTGGCCGCCGGGGCCATCTCCCGCCTGCAAAGCCATCAGCTGTCGAGCCTGGAGCAGACCGGTACCACCGCCGACGGCAAGCTCTTGACCACCTGGCAGCTGGAAATCCCCATGCGCACCTTGCAGGACATCGTGCCGTTGCAGGTCAAGTTCCAGCGGGAAGAACCGGCGCCCGACAAGGAACAGCCGGAACGCAAGGACAGCAAGGATCCCAAGCAAATGCTCTGGCGCGTGGAAATGGCGCTCGACATGGAGCCGCTCGGCCCGTTGCAGGTCCAGGGGCAACTGAGCCAGGGCAAACTGTCGAGCCAGTTGTGGGCGACCCGGCCCTTCACCGCCAGCCTGATCGAAAGCCACCTGGGCAGCCTGCGCGAGCGCCTGGTGTCGTCGGGACTCAACGTCGGCGACCTCGACTGCCACCTCGGTACCCCGCCACGGGGCCCGAAAACCGGGCTTGAACAACGCTGGGTGGATGAAACCGCATGAAAAACCCCAACCCGCCCCGCCAGGCCATCGCCCTCAAATACGACGGGCAACAAGCGCCGACCCTGACCGCCAAGGGCGACGATGCCCTGGCCGAAGCCATCCTCAAGCTGGCCCGGGAGAACGAAGTCCCGATTTACGAAAATGCCGAGCTGGTCAAATTACTGGCACGCATGGAGTTGGGCGACAGTATCCCGGAAGAGCTGTACCGCACCGTCGCCGAGATCATCGCGTTTGCCTGGACGCTGAAGGGCAAGTTCCCGGTGGGCTACGACCCGGACGCGGGGCCGGTGGAGCGGGATGTGACGGAAAGAGGCGACGATTATTAAGGTGGGAAGCCGGCTGATCGTTCCCACGCTCTGCGTGGGAACGCCGCCTCGGACGCTCCGCGTCCAACCGGCGCTGCAATGTTCAAGTCTTGCGCAGGGGTGACGCGGAGCGTCACGGGATGCATTCCCACGCAGAGCGTGGGAATGATCAGTTGCGGTGGGTGGTGTATAGCAATTATATCTTTCGAGGTATAGATTATCCCTAACCCGATAGTTCAGGATAAACCCATGAGCCCTACCCGCCCGATTCTCAGTCGAAAGCTACTCGCCGAAGCGCTCGCCCGTGATCTGGCAGGCGAGTCATTTGCCGACTACAGCTCCGGCATGTTCCTCGCGGCTCCGCGCCGTACCGGCAAGAGTACGTTCCTGCGCAACGACCTTATCCCCGAGTGCAAGGCCCGGGGCTGGCTGCCGGTGTACGTGGACCTGTGGATGAACCGCGAAGTCGACCCCGCCGAACTGATCTCCGGCGCTATCGGCAAAGCCCTGGGCGAGTTCGAAAGCGCAGTGAGCAAGGCGGCCAAGAAAGCCGGTATCGACAAGATCAGCCTGCTGCGCACCTTGAGTTGGGACTTCACCAAACCGCAATTGCCCGCCGGCACCACGCTCAGCCACGCCCTGGACGTGCTGCACCAGGTCTCGGGGCAAATGATCGTGCTGATCGTGGACGAGGCCCAGCACGCCCTCAACAGCGAAGGCGGGGTGAACGCCATGTTCGCCCTCAAGGCGGCACGGGATCATCTCAACGGCAGCAGCACGGCCGATGGCCTGCGCCTGGTCTTCACCGGCTCCAGCCGGGACAAACTGGCCAACCTGGTACTCAAGAGCAAACAACCGTTCTTCGGCGCCCACATCACACCGTTCCCGCTGTTGAGCCGGGATTTCGTCGAGTTCGTGACGGACCTCTGGAACCAGCGCCTGGCCGCGACCAACCAGTTCAACCTGGAGGACATGGACTATGCCTTCCAGCTCGTTGGCCGGCGCCCGGAAATGCTCAACACACTACTGACCGAAGTGAGCGTGGGTCTTGGCGAGGCCAGCAACCTTGGCGAGTTGCTGAGGACCGGGGCACTCAATCACCAGGCCGGCATCTGGAGCGACTACGAGAGCGCCTACAACGACCTCTCGCCGCTGCAACAGGCGGTACTTGAAGTGATGGGCGAACGAACCCTGGGCAAGCGGGCGTTCTCGCCTTTTGCGGAGAAAACCTTCCAGGATGTGAACCGCAAGCTGGAACAGGCCCAGGTCGAGCCGAACGCCAGCACACCAAACGTGCAGAAAGCACTGGAAGTGCTGCGGGAGAAGGAGTTGGTCTGGAAAGCCAACCGTGGTGAATATGCTTTGGAGGACTCGACCATGGCCGAATGGCTGAGCAACCGGCACCGGCTATAAGCTGCAAGCAATACCGCTTGCAGCTCGTAACCTTCAGTTGTCCTTGTGCAACCGGCTCATCAACTGCGCTTCAGCCTGGGTCAACCCGCAGGACTGGGTCAGCTCATCCACCGTGGCGCCCATGCCCACCAGCTTCGCCGCCTGGGCGAATGAGAGGCTCGACGGGTCACGCTGTTCGAGTGCCGACAGCTTGTCCGGCAACGGCGCCAGCACCGAACGCAGCTCGTGCACTTCATCACCCACACGCACCGCACTTTGCTGGAAGTGGTCGACCCGCTTGGCCAGCTCCAGGATCCGCCGGTCGCGCACAGCGTCGCGCTCGACTTGTCGAGTGGCCAATTCCCGTTGCTGGCGAACATAACGCAGCAGGAAGCCCAGGGTCCCGGCCCAAAGGATGGCCAGGACGATCACCGCTACCTCAAGAAACAATCAGATATTCTCCAGGTCCTGCCACTCTTCTTCGCTCATCATCTTGTCCAGCTCAACCAGAATCAGCAGTTCGCCGTTCTTGTTGCAGACACCCTGGATGAACTTGGCCGATTCTTCGTTGCCGACGTTCGGCGCAGTCTCGACTTCGGATTGGCGCAGGTAAACCACTTCCGCCACGCTGTCGACCATGATCCCGACCACTTGCTTGTCGGCTTCGATGATCACGATGCGGGTGTTGTCGTTGACTTCGGTCGGCACCAGGCCAAAACGCTGGCGGGTGTCGATCACGGTCACCACGTTGCCGCGCAGGTTGATGATGCCCAGCACATAGCTTGGGGCACCCGGAACCGGAGCGATTTCGGTGTAGCGCAGCACTTCCTGCACACGCATCACGTTGATGCCGTAGGACTCGTTGTCCAGCTTGAAGGTGACCCATTGCAGGATTGGATCATCCACCAGACCTTGTGCGGACACTGACTTGTTCATACTCCAGACCCCTTCAAATACCGTTGGTTACGGTGTGTGTTCTTGGGCAGCGCCTTAGCGCTGCTGCTTGTTATCAAGTGCGTTTGTTCAGCGGCATGGCTTTTACCGCGCCGCTGGCAATCAACTCCGCCAGTTCGGCGACATCCAGCAACGCGCACATGTGTTCGATCACAGTGCCCGCCAGCCATGGCCGCTGGCCACGGTGGCTGCGCCATTTGATTTCGTTCGGGTCCAGGCGCAATGAGCGGCTGACCTGATGCACCGCCAGCCCCCACTCGTAGCCCTGGACCGAAATAACGTATTGCAGGCCCTGGCGGAAGTCATCGCGGTAGCGGTCGGGCATCACCCAACGCGCGGTGTCCAATACCTTCAAGTTGCCCTGCTGGCTCGGCAGGATCCCGAGGAACCAATCCGGCTGGCCGAACAACGGCGTCAACTCCTGGCCTTCCAGGGAGTAGATCGACCCCAGGCACACCAGCGGCACCGCCAGGGTCAACCCGGCGACATCGAACAGCAAACATTCGAACGGCTCCGCAGCCCACACCGGGCGACCGTCGCCCTGTACCGGCGGCGGCGTGATGCTCGGCGGGAGGTGAACCTCAACCACCGGCTCCACCACTACAGGCGCAATCACCACAGGCTCGACGGGCACAGCAACCGGTACAGGAACGGCTACGGGAACCACCAACGCATCACGGGCCTGCTCTTCCAGGACCGCCAGCTGAAACTCGTCCAGGGCAGCAGGTTCAGGCTCGATGACTTCATCGAGGATCAGAATCGGCTCCGGCATGTCCTCGGTGGCGTCCTGGAGCAAGGCGTCCAGGTAGGACTCCAGCGCCAGCTGCGGCCGGGTCTTGAAATCAACGGGACGGTTCATCTGTATGCCCACGCGCAAGCCCCATCAACCCTGTATTCAGAGGTTATCGGCCTGTGAGTGTCCGGACTTGAATCGAGAGCCGGTTTGGTCAGGAAAACCGCGGCGTCTGCATCGCTGGCAAGCCAGGCTCCTACAGGGCTGTTTATGACCATCATGCCACCTGCGCCACAAGTTGCTGGGACAACAGGTGCTTGAGCAACGCCCGATACGCCAGCACCCCACGGCTCTTGCCGTCGAACTGCGACGGCGTCAGCCCTGCCCGGCTCGCATCTCGCAGGCGCGTGTCCACCGGGATGTAGCCTTGCCAGATGGTGTCCGGATAAGCATCGCGCAATACCCGCAAGGTGCCGAGGGACGCCTGGGTACGGCGGTCAAACAAGGTCGGCACGATGCTGAACGGCAGCGCTTGCTTGCGCGAGCGGTTGATCATCGCCAGGGTGCTGACCATGCGTTCCAGGCCCTTGACGGCCAGGTGCTCGGTCTGCACCGGGATCACCAGCTGTTGGCTGGCGGCCAGGGCGTTGACCATCAGCACGCCGAGCAACGGCGGGCTGTCGATGATCGCGTAGTCGAAGTCCTGCCACAGCTGCGCCAGGGTCTTGGCGATCACCAGGCCCAGGCCGCTCTGCCCCGGCGACTGGCGCTCAAGGGTGGCCAGGGCGGTGCTGGACGGCAACAGCGAGATCTTTTCATTGCTGGTAGGCAGCAACAGTTGCCCCGGCAAGTCGGCCGGCACGCTGCCCTTGTGCAGGAACAGGTCGTAGCAACTGTGTTCCAGGGCATCCGGGTCATAGCCGAAATAGCTGGTCATGGAGCCGTGGGGGTCCAGGTCGACCACGACCACACGCTTGCCGGCCTCGGCCAGCAAGCCGGCCAAGGCGATGGACGTGGTGGTTTTACCGACACCACCCTTTTGATTGGCAACTGCCCAGACTCTCATTCGGATTGTTCCTCCCGGCAGGCACAGGCTCGACCGAGAAATTGCATGGGGTTATAGAGCCGGTGACGGAGAATTGACGGCACTCCCGCGAACCGGCGCCTTTACGGGCGCTGGTGCAGTTTGTGTGCCAGCCCGCTTCAAGGCGGCATCCGGTGTTGCATTGGCAGTGCCGGTACCGGTCAGGCTGCGGCGTACGTCCAGGTTGCGCGACACCACCAGCACCACCCGACGGTTGCGCGCACGGCCTTCCGCCGTGGCGTTATTGGCCACCGGCTGGAACTCGCCGTAACCCACCGACGCCAGGCGCCCGGGGTTCACACCCTGCATCGCGAGCATTCGTACAATACTCGCCGCCCGGGCCGAAGACAGCTCCCAGTTGGTCGGGTACTGCGCGGTACTGATCGGCAGGTTATCGGTAAAGCCTTCAACGTGGACCGGGTTTTCAAACGGCTTCAGGATCGCCGCCACCTTGTCGATGATGGTAAACGCCTGGTCGCTGGGCATTGCATCGGCACTGGCGAACAGCAGGCTGGAATTGAGTTCGATCTCGACCCACAACTCATTGCCGCGCACGGTCATCTGGTTGGAGCTGATCAGGTCGCCAAAGGCCGCGCTGATGTTATCGGCGATGCTTTTCAGCGGGTCGCTGGTGCCAGCGATGCCGGCGGCGGTTTCATCGCTGTCGTTGACCAGCGGCTTGGCCGGGGTCACGGTCTTGGGGCGTTCTTCGCCAATGGGTATCGGCTTGAGGGCGCGGTCAGCGTCGTTGAACACGCCAATCAGCGCCTGGGAAATGACTTTGTACTTGCCTTCGTTGATCGAGGAAATGGAGTACATCACCACAAAAAACGCGAACAGCAACGTAATGAAGTCGGCGTAGGACACCAGCCAGCGTTCATGGTTGACGTGTTCTTCAGGCTCGCGGCGGCGACGGCTCACAACAAATACCTCCCATCAATCCATGAAGCCCTGGAGCTTCAATTCGATGGAGCGCGGGTTTTCACCCTCGGCAATCGAGAGGATGCCTTCGAGCAACATCTCGCGATAACGCGACTGGCGCAGGGCGATCGACTTGAGCTTGCTGGCCACCGGCAACAACACCAGGTTGGCACTGGCCACGCCGTAGATGGTGGCGACGAACGCCACGGCAATCCCGCTGCCCAGTTGCGACGGATCGGCCAGGTTGCCCATCACGTGGATCAAGCCCATCACCGCACCGATGATGCCGATGGTCGGCGCGTAGCCGCCCATGCTTTCAAAGACTTTGGCAGCGTTGATGTCGCGGCTTTCCTGGGTGTAGAAGTCCACTTCGAGGATGCTGCGAATCGCTTCCGGCTCGGCGCCGTCCACCAGCAGTTGCAGGCCTTTGCGGGCGTAGCTGTCGGGCTCGGCATCGGCCACGCCTTCCAGCCCGAGCAGGCCTTCCTTGCGCGCCGTGAGGCTCCAGTTGACCACGCGGTCGATGCCGCCCGGCAAGTCGACACGCGGCGGGAAGATGATCCAGATGAGGATCTGCATCGCGCGCTTGAACGAACTCATGGGCGACTGCAACAACGCCGCGCCCACGGTGCCGCCGATCACGATCAACGCTGCCGGGCCGTTGGCCAGGGCGCCCAGGTGGCCGCCTTCGAGGTAGTTGCCGCCGATAATCGCGACAAACGCCATGATGATGCCAATCAGGCTCAATACATCCATCAGAGGCAAGCCTCCACCAGGTGCTTGCCGATGTCGTCGAGGCTGTAGACGGCGTCGGCCAGGTCGGCCTTGACGATGGCCATGGGCATGCCATAGATCACGCAGCTGGCTTCATCCTGGGCCCAGATCGCGCTGCCGCCCTGCTTGAGCAGGCGCGCGCCTTCACGGCCGTCGGCGCCCATGCCGGTCAACACCACCGCCAAAACTTTGTCGCCGTAGGATTTGGCCGCAGACCCGAAGGTGATATCCACACACGGCTTGTAGTTCAGGCGTTCGTCACCCGGCAGGATTTTGATCGCACCACGGCCATCGACCATCATCTGCTTGCCACCAGGGGCCAGCAGCGCCAGACCCGGACGCAGGATGTCGCCATCCTCGGCTTCCTTGACGCTGATGCGGCACAGCTTGTCCAGGCGCTCGGCGAACGCCTTGGTGAACGCGGCCGGCATGTGCTGGATCAACACGATCGGCGCCGGGAAGTTCGCCGGCAATTGGGTCAACACCCGCTGCAAGGCCACCGGGCCGCCGGTGGACGTACCGATGGCCACCAGCTTGTAGGCCTTGCGCTTGGGCGCAGGTGAATGTGCGGCGGGCGCAGCCGTACGCACCGGGGCGGCGGCCGGGCGCGCAACCGGTGCCGGCGCCGGGCGACCAAAGGTGCTCGGGGCGGCCGGTGGCGGCGTAACGGGTGCGGGCGCCGGCGCACTGAACAGGCTGCGACGGTTACTGCGGGAGATGCTGTGCACCTTCTCGCAGAGCATCTGCTTGACCTTCTCGGGGTTGCGCGAGATGTCTTCGAAATTCTTCGGCAGGAAGTCCACCGCGCCGGCATCCAGCGCATCCAGGGTGACCCGGGCGCCTTCGTGGGTCAGCGAGGAGAACATCAACACCGGCGTCGGGCAGCGCTGCATGATGTGCCGCACCGCCGTGATGCCGTCCATCATCGGCATCTCGTAGTCCATGGTGATCACGTCCGGCTTGAGCGCCAGGGCCTGATCGATCGCCTCTTTGCCGTTGGTGGCCGTGCCGACCACCTGGATATTGGAATCCGATGAAAGAATTTCCGAGACGCGGCGGCGGAAGAAACCCGAATCGTCCACCACCAGGACCTTGACTACCATAAACACTCCGTTAGGCCGGGCGAGGGACAACCGCCCTGCCCGGGCCGAATCAAATACGCCGTGCGGCGTAACGCTTGAGCATGCTCGGAACATCCAGAATCAGCGCGATCCGACCGTCACCGGTAATGGTCGCACCCGACATGCCCGGGGTTCCCTGCAGCATTTTGCCCAAAGGCTTGATGACCACTTCTTCCTGGCCCACCAGTTGATCGACCACGAAGCCGATACGCTGGGTGCCCACGGAAAGAATCACCACATGGCCTTCGCGCTGCTCTTCATGCTTGGCCGAAGCCACCAGCCAGCGTTTGAGGTAGAACAGCGGCAACGCCTTGTCGCGCACGATCACCACTTCCTGGCCGTCCACCACGTTGGTGCGCGACAGGTCGAGGTGGAAGATTTCGTTGACGTTGACCAGCGGGAAGGCGAACGCCTGGTTGCCCAGCATCACCATCAGGGTCGGCATGATCGCCAGGGTCAACGGCACCTTGATGACGATCTTCGAGCCCTGGCCCTTGGTCGAGTAGATGTTGATCGAGCCGTTGAGCTGGCTGATCTTGGTCTTCACCACATCCATGCCCACGCCACGGCCCGACACGTCGGAAATCTCGGTCTTGGTGGAGAAGCCCGGGGCGAAGATCAGGTTGTAGCACTCGGTGTCGGTGAGGCGGTCGGCGGCGTCCTTGTCCATCACCCCACGCTTGACTGCAATGTTGCGCAGTACCGTGGGGTCCATGCCTTTGCCGTCATCGGTGATCGACAGCAGGATATGGTCGCCTTCCTGTTCGGCCGCCAGGATCACTTTGCCCTGGCGGTTCTTGCCCGAGGCTTCGCGCTCTTCCGGCGTCTCGACACCGTGGTCGACCGCGTTGCGCACCAAGTGGACCAGCGGGTCGGCCAGGGCCTCGACAAGGTTCTTGTCGAGGTCGGTTTCTTCACCCACCAGTTCCAGGTTGATCTCTTTCTTGAGCTGACGTGCCAGGTCGCGAACCAGGCGCGGGAAACGGCCGAAGACTTTCTTGATCGGCTGCATCCGGGTCTTCATGACGGCGGTCTGCAGGTCTGCGGTGACCACGTCGAGGTTCGACACGGCCTTTTGCATGGCCTCGTCGCCACTGTTCAGGCCCAGGCGCACCAGGCGGTTACGCACCAGCACCAGTTCACCGACCATGTTCATGATGTCGTCCAGGCGCGCGGTATCAACCCGCACGGTGGTTTCGGCTTCACTGGCCGGTTGCTTGTCCGGGGCCGGGGCAGCCGTGGCAGCCCGGGCCGGTGCTGGAGCCGGAGCCGGAGCCGCTTTCGCTGCGACAGGCGCGGCAGCCTTGGCGGCAGGAGCCGGTGTTGCGACAACTGCGGCAGCAGCCGGTGCAGCAGCGCCGACCACTTCGGTGAACTTGCCCTTGCCGTGCAGTTCATCCAGCAGGGCTTCGAATTCGTGATCGGAGATCAGTCCATCGGCGGCCGGCGCAGCAGCGGGTGCCGCAGGCGCGGCGGCCGTTGCGGCGACTTCCGGCAGAGCCTCGGCGGCAAACGAGCCTTTGCCGTGCAACTGGTCCAGCAGCGCTTCAAATTCGTCGTCGGTGATTTCATTGCTGACGGGCGCCGCGGCTTCCGTTGGCGCTGGCGCTGCGGCCACCGCGTCCGGGGCAAACTGGCCCTTGCCGTGCAACTGGTCGAGCAACGACTCGAACTCGGCGTCGGTAATGTCTTCGGTGGTCGGCACCATGGCCGGCGCACTGGCTGCCGGCGCTTCGGCTTCGGCCTTGACGGCGTTCAGCGAGTCCAGCAGTTGTTCAAATTCGCTGTCGGTCACGTCGCCCGCAGGCTCGGCAACCGGCTCAGCCACCGCTTCCACCACGGGAGCGTTGGCCGCAGGTTCCGCCAGGCGCGCCAGGGCGGCCAGCAGTTCCGGCGTGGCGGCAGTGATCGGTGCGCGCTCGCGCACTTCACTGAACATGCCGTTGACCGCGTCCAGTGCTTCCAGGATCACGTCCATCAGTTCCGAGTCGACGTGCCGCTCACCCTTGCGCAGGATGTCGAACACGTTCTCGGCGATGTGACAGCACTCCACCAGCTCGTGGAGCTGGAGGAAGCCGGCGCCCCCTTTTACAGTATGAAAACCGCGAAAAATTGCATTGAGCAGGTTCGCATCATCCGGTCGGCTTTCCAGCTCGACCAGTTGTTCGGACAGTTGCTCTAAAATTTCGCCGGCCTCTACAAGGAAATCCTGAAGGATTTCTTCATCGGCGCCGAAGCTCATGGGTGTGCTCCTTAGAAGCCTAAACTGGACAGCAAATCGTCTACGTCGTCTTGCCCGGATACAACGTCTTCACGTTTATCGGCATGAATCTGCGGACCTTCACCCTTGGCGAGGTGTTTTTGTGGATCTTTTTCAGAAAGGATCGCTGCGCGATCATGTTCGATGCCGGCAAACCGGTCGACCTGGCCCGCCATCAACACCAGTTTGAGCAGGTTGCTTTCCACTTCGGTGACCAGTTGGGTCACACGCTTGATCACCTGACCGGTGAGGTCCTGGTAATCCTGGGCCAGCAGAATGTCATTGAGGTTGCTGGAAACCGTGCGGTTTTCCTGCTCGCTGCGGGACAAAAAGCCCTCGACCCGACGCGCCAGCTCACGAAACTCCTCAGCGCCCACTTCCCGACGCATGAACCGGCCCCAGTCAGTGCTCAGGGCCTTGGCTTCACTGGCCATACCGTTGACCAGAGGCGTGGCGTTTTCCACCAGGTCCATGGTGCGGTTGGCCGCCGCCTCAGTCAGCCTGACCACGTAGGACAGGCGTTCGGTGGCATCCGTGATCTGCGAGATTTCCTCGGCCTGGGGCATGTGCGGGTCAATCTGAAAATTGACTATCGCACTGTGCAACTCACGGGTGAGCTTGCCCACTTCCTGGTACAGGCCGCGGTCACGGGTCTGGTTGAGCTCATGGATCAACTGCACCGCGTCGCCGAACTGGCCTCTTTCAAGGCTTTCGACGAGTTGATGAGCATGTTTTTTCAGGGTCGACTCAAAGTCGGCCTGCGATGATTCTTTATGCTCCATAGCTCCCCCGTGGCAGCATCAATGACCGATGCGTTCGAAGATCTTTTCGATCTTCTCTTTCAAGGCCAGTGCAGTGAATGGCTTGACCACGTAGCCGTTGACCCCGGCCTGGGCGGCTTCGATGATCTGTTCACGCTTGGCTTCAGCGGTCACCATCAGCACAGGCAGGCTGCGCAGTTTTTCATCAGCGCGCACGTGGCGCAGCAGATCGATACCGGTCATGCCCGGCATGTTCCAGTCCGTTACCAGAAAGTCGATGCTCCCGCTGTTGAGGATCGGAATCGCCGTAATACCGTCATCCGCCTCGACCGTGTTAGTGAACCCAAGGTCACGCAACAGGTTTTTTATGATCCGCCGCATCGTTGAGAAGTCATCAACGATGAGGATTTTCATGTTCTTGTCCAATTCGACCTCCAAGCAGTCTTAAACGCGCCCAGCACCTGGGCGCGCCATATCAATCAACAGGCGTTACACAAAAAGGACTACCGGGGGCGCACCACGGGCCAAGCCCGTCCGGGCGCAGGGCCTGGACGGTATCGTTCGCAGTGTCCCCACACTGCCTGTCAGCGCGCTCGCCACTCTCCCAAACGCCCCCGCAAGCGGGCCGCGCACTGGCTGTGTAACTGGCTGACCCGCGATTCGCTGACTCCCAGGACCTCACCGATTTCCTTGAGGTTCAGCTCTTCGTCGTAGTACAGCGCCAACACCAGTCGCTCACGCTCCGGCAAATTGGCTATCGCGTCCGCCAGCGCGCTCTG
Source organism: Pseudomonas sp. D8002 (assembly GCF_013385695.1). Taxonomy (NCBI): domain Bacteria; kingdom Pseudomonadati; phylum Pseudomonadota; class Gammaproteobacteria; order Pseudomonadales; family Pseudomonadaceae; genus Pseudomonas; species Pseudomonas sp. D8002. The sequence continues at coordinate 173,895 of NZ_JACAPM010000006.1, read as the reverse complement.
GAAGCGTTCATCTTCCAGGTCCCGTGACGGTTCGAGATGGGCACTCGCGCCGTCCTCGTGCAGCCCTTCATGTTCGCCATCCTGTAAAAGGTCGTCGAAACTGAACAGCCGGCTGCCCAAGGTATCGTTCAAAATCCCGTAGTAATCGTCGAGACTCAATTGGAGTTCGGCCGCAACTTCATGATCTTTAGCGTCGCGACCGGTTTTTGCTTCAATTGAGCGAATTGCGTCACTCACCATCCGCGTATTGCGGTGCACTGATCGCGGCGCCCAATCACCTTTACGCACTTCATCGAGCATGGCCCCACGGATACGGATACCCGCGTATGTCTCGAAACTCGCGCCCTTGCTCGCGTCGTACTTGGTCGACACTTCAAGCAGGCCGATCATCCCGGCCTGGATCAAGTCCTCGACCTGCACGCTGGCAGGCAAGCGCGCCAGCAGGTGATAGGCAATGCGCTTGACCAGGGGCGCATAGCGCTCGATCAATTCGACTTGACTGTCACGTGCCGACTTCTTGTAAAGGTTGTAGCCGCTGGCTGTCATAGCACCGGTCCTGCGCTCGTCTGATGCACCAATCGCTCGACGAAAAACTCCAGATGCCCCCGGGGATTGGCGGGCAACGGCCAGGTATCGACCTTCTGGGCAATAGCCTTGAACGCCAATGCGCACTTCGAACGAGGGAACGCTTCATAGACCGCACGCTGCTTTTGCACGGCCTTGCGCACACACTCGTCGTAAGGAACTGCGCCAACGTATTGTAAGGCGACATCGAGGAAGCGATCCGTGACCTTGGTCAACTTGGCGAACAGATTCCGCCCTTCCTGCGGGCTTTGGGCCATGTTGGCCAGCACGCGGAAGCGGTTCATGCCGTAGTCGCGGTTGAGCAGTTTGATCAGGGCGTAGGCGTCGGTGATCGAGGTGGGTTCGTCGCACACCACCAGCAACACTTCCTGGGCTGCGCGCACGAAACTGACCACCGACTCGCCGATCCCGGCGGCGGTGTCGATCACCAGTACGTCGAGGTTGTCGCCAATGTCGCTGAACGCCTGAATCAGGCCGGCATGTTGCGCCGGACTCAGGTGCACCATGCTCTGGGTGCCGGAAGCGGCCGGCACGATGCGAATCCCGCCGGGGCCTTGCAACAGTACGTCGCGCAGCTCACAGCGGCCTTCGATGACATCGGCCAGGGTATGTTTGGGCGTCAGTCCCAGCAGAACGTCGACGTTCGCCAGCCCCAGGTCAGCATCCAGCAGCATGACGCGACGGCCAAGCTCTGCCAGGGCCAGGGACAAATTCACTGACACGTTAGTTTTCCCGACGCCACCTTTGCCGCCGGTCACCGCGATCACCTGTACGGGATGCATGCTGCCCATTTTATTTCTTTACCTTGTCTTGCTTAGACGCAGGCTACATAAGTTGGCCGCGCGAACTGCTGGCAGGCCATCGATGTAGATACTTTTCACTGTCATTTTTAAATAGAAAGCCATGATGCCTCACCCAACTCGCTTGTTCGGGCTGTGGTAGAGGTCAGCAAACATGTCAGCCATAGCTTCCTCACTGGGTTCTTCCTGCATTTGCACGCTGACAGCCCGGCTGACCAACTGATGACGGCGCGGCAGATGCAGATCATCCGGGATCCGCGGCCCGTCGGTCAGGTAGGCGACCGGTAATTCATGACTGATTGCCAGGCTCAATACTTCGCCCAGGCTTGCCGTCTCATCCAGTTTAGTCAGGATGCAACCCGCCAGCCCGCAGCGCTTGTAGCTGTGGTAGGCGGCGGTCAATACCTGCTTCTGGCTGGTAGTGGCAAGCACCAAATAGTTTCTGGATTTGATCCCGCGCCCGGCCAGGCTTTCCAGCTGCATGCGCAGGGCCGGGTCGCTGGCTTGCAGGCCGGCGGTGTCGATCAGCACCACGCGCTTGCGCAGCAATGGGTCGAGGGCGTTGGCCAGGGACTGGCCCGGGTCGACGTGGGTCACCGGCACATTGAGGATGCGGCCCAGGGTCTTGAGTTGTTCCTGGGCGCCGATGCGGTAGCTGTCCATGCTCACCAGCGCGATGTTCTGGGCGCCGTACTTGAGCACGTAACGTGCGGCCAGCTTGGCCAGGGTGGTGGTCTTGCCCATGCCGGCCGGGCCGACCATGGCAATCACACCGCCTTCTTCCAGGGGTTCGATTTCCGGGGTGACGATCATCCGCGCCAGGTGGGCCAGGAGCATGCGCCAGGCCTGGCGAGGTTCTTCAATTTGCGTGGTCAGTTGCAGCAGGTCGCGGGACAACGGGCCGGACAGGCCAATGCGTTGCAGGCGACGCCACAGGTTGGCCTGTTGTGGCTGGCTGCCCTGCAACTGGTTCCAGGCCAGCGAACCCAGCTGCACTTCCAGCAGTTCACGCAGGCCGTTGAGTTCGAAGCGCATCGAGTCGAACACCCGCTGGTCTACCGCCGGCGCCGGGGCTGGCGCAGCAGGACGCGGTGGTTCAACAAAAGTCGGCTCTACCAGCGGCTCGGACGCGGTCAACGGCAGCCCGGCGAACAGCTGGCGATTGGTGGAGGCGTCGCTGTCGCCACGCATGCTCAGTTCAGCCTGGGCCGAGACAATGCGTGAAGCGGTCTTGCGCAGCTCGTCTTCCAGTTCCATGTTCGGCACGCGCGGCGCCAGGGCCGAGGGTTTGTAATCCAGGGCAGCCGTCAGCTCCACACCGCCGGCAATACGACGGTTACCGATAATCGCAGCGTCGGCGCCCAACTCATCACGTACCAGTTTCATGGCCTGACGCATATCGGCGGCGAAAAAACGCTTCACTTGCATATCCCACTACCTCAGCCGTTGGGCCCTACTGTCGCGACGATAGTCACTTGCTTATTGTCAGGAATTTCCTGGTAAGCCAATACGTGCAAATTCGGTATAGCCAGGCGTCCAAACCGCGACAACATCGCCCGGACGGGGCCAGCCACCAGCAGGATCACCGGATGGCCTTCCATTTCCTGGCGCTGCGCGGCCTCGATCAACGAACGTTGCAGCTTCTCTGCCATGCTTGGCTCCAGCAACACGCCCTCATCAGCGCCCTGCCCAGCCTTCTGAATACTATTGAGCAATATTTGTTCCAACCTTGGTTCCAAGGTGATAACAGGCAGCTCGGAGTCAAGCCCTACAATGCTTTGGACGATTGCACGCGACAATCCGACGCGCACTGCGGCCACCAGGGCGGCAGTATCTTGACTCTTGGCGGCATTGTTGGCGATAGCTTCGGCAATGCTGCGAATGTCCCGCACCGGCACCTGCTCGGCCAACAGCGCTTGCAGCACCTTGAGCAGTTGCGAGGTGGACAGCACACCCGGTACCAGCTCTTCGGCGAGTTTTGGCGAGGCCTTGGCCAGCAATTGCAAGAGTTGCTGGACTTCTTCGTGGCCAATCAGCTCGTGGGAGTGCTTGTACAGAATCTGGTTGAGGTGGGTGGCGACCACAGTGCTGGCGTCGACCACGGTGTAGCCCAGCGACTGCGCCTGGCTGCGCTGGCTGATTTCGATCCATACCGCTTCCAGGCCAAAAGCCGGATCTTTGGCGGTAATCCCGTTGAGGCTGCCAAACACCTGGCCCGGGTTGATCGCCAGTTCGCGGTCCGGGTAGATCTCGGCCTCGGCCAGAATCACCCCCATCAGGGTCAGGCGGTAGGCGCTCGGGGCCAGGTCGAGGTTGTCGCGAATGTGCACGGTGGGCATCAGGAAGCCCAGGTCCTGGGACAACTTCTTGCGCACACCCTTGATCCGCGCCAGCAATTGCCCGCCCTGGTTGCGATCCACCAGGGGAATCAGGCGGTAGCCGACTTCCAGGCCGATCATGTCGATCGGGGTCACGTCGTCCCAGCCCAGCTCCTTGGTTTCCAGGGCGCGGGCCGGCGATGGCAGCAGTTCCTGCTGGCGCGCCACTTCCTGCTGGGCAATCACCTTGATGTTGTTTTGTTTTTTCCAGAACAGGTAGGCACCGCCGGCGGCCATGGCGGCCATGCTCAGGAACGAGACATGGGGCATGCCCGGCACGATGCCCATGATCGCCATGATGCCTGCCGCCACCGCCAGCGCCTTGGGCGAGGCAAACATCTGCCGGCTGATCTGCTTGCCCATGTCTTCGGAGCCCGAAGCACGGGTCACCATGATCGCCGCAGCTGTAGATAACAACAGTGATGGCAATTGCGCCACTAAACCGTCACCGATGGTCAGCAGCGCGTAAACCTTGCCGGCGTCGCCGAAGGTCATGCCGTGCTGGAAGATGCCGACCGCCATGCCGCCGATCAGGTTGATAAACAGAATCAACAGGCCGGCGATGGCGTCGCCGCGCACGAATTTGCTGGCACCGTCCATGGAACCGTAGAACTCGGCTTCCTGGGCGACTTCAAGGCGACGGGCCTTGGCCTGGTTCTGGTCGATCAGGCCGGCGTTGAGGTCGGCGTCGATCGCCATCTGCTTGCCGGGCATCGCGTCGAGGGTAAAACGCGCGCTCACCTCGGAAATCCGCCCGGCGCCCTTGGTCACGACCACGAAGTTGATGATCATCAAGATCGCAAAAACCACGATACCGACCACGTAGTTACCGCCGATCACCACCTCGCCGAAGGCCTGGATCACCTTGCCCGCGGCGGCGTGGCCGTCCTGGCCGTGGAGCATCACCACCCGGGTGGAAGCCACGTTAAGCGCCAGCCGCAGCAGGGTGGCGATCAGCAGGATGGTCGGGAATACCGCGAAATCCAGCGGCCGCAGGGCGTATACGCACACCAGCAACACGACGACCGACAGCGCAATGTTGAAGGTGAAGAACACATCCAGCAGGAACGGCGGCATCGGCAACATCATCATTGCCAGCATCACCAGCAACAACAACGGCACACCCAGATTGCCTCGCGAGAGGTCAGTCAGGGTGCCACGGGCCGTGCTGAGCATTTGAGAGCGATCCACCGGTATTCCTCGTTTCCTTGAAGCAAACTTTTGACGCCGGGAAGCGTCCTGGAGGCGGTATTGCAAGAAGCCTTCCAACTTTTGCTTGAGGAAGCAGATCGGTCTCACGGACAGCGAAGGGCTACCGCCGTACACACATCACCTGTGGCGAGGGAGCTTGCTCCCGCTGGGCTGCGCAGCAGCCCCGGAACGGCTTGCGCGTTTTGCCTGAATCACCGCGGTAGCTTTATTGGGGGCGCTTCGCACCCCAGCGGGAGCAAGCTGATTGAGGTAGCGCCCTCGCCCGCGACTTACACGGTGCGAGATGCAATTGCGGGAACGCTCAGGGGGATTTCTGTTGTTTGGGCGGACGCCTTCGCGAGCAAGCCCGCTCCCACATTTGACCGCGTTTCTACAGGATATACACGGTCAAATGTGGGAGCGGGCTTGCTCGCGAAGAGGCCGGGAACGGCGCTACAAAATCAGGAATCCCGACGCAAATCCGGTGGAATCGGCAGGTCTTTGAGCGGATCTGGCCGCTTGCCCTTGCCCGCCCGGTACTGGCGGATCTGATACACGTACGCCAACACCTGAGCCACCGCCAGATACAACCCGGCCGGAATTTCCTGATCCAGGTCGGTGGAGTAGAAGATCGACCGCGCCAACTCCGGCGATTCCAGCAGCAGGATGTCATTGGCTACCGCAATCTCGCGGATTTTCAACGCCGTGAAATCACTGCCCTTGGCCAGCAACATCGGCGCCCCACCCTTCTCCGGGTCGTACTTGAGCGCCACGGCGTAGTGGGTCGGGTTGGTGATGACCACATCGGCATCGGGCACCGAGGCCATCATCTTGCGCTGGGACATCTCGCGCTGCAGCTGGCGAATCCGCTGCTTGACCTCGGGCCGGCCTTCCTGGTCCTTGTGCTCGTCGCGCACTTCCTGCTTGGTCATCAGCAGTTTCTTGTGGCTTTCCCACAGCTGGATCGGCGCATCCACCGCAGCAATGATGATCAGCCCGCAGGCCATCCACAGCGAACTCCAGCCCACCACTTGCACACTGTGGATGATCGCCAGCTCGATCGGCTCATGGGCGATGCGCAGCAGGTCGTCGATGTCGGACGACAACACCGTCAACGCCACAAACAGGATCAGGATGAACTTGGCCAAGGCCTTGAGCAGTTCCACCAGGGCCTTGGTGGAAAACATCCGCTTGAGCCCGGCCGCCGGGTTCATCCGGCTGAATTTGGGCGCCAGGCTGCCGGCGGCAAACAGCCAGCCGCCGAGGGAAATCGGGCCGATCAGGGCCGCCAGCAACAAGGTGATGAGGATCGGCTGCACCGCGAGGATCGCGATCTTGCCCGAGTGCAGCAGGTACAAACCCATGGCCCCCGGGCTCAGCAGCACGTCGCGGGGCAGGGAGAAATTCAGGCGCATCAACTCCATCAGGTCCAGGGCCAGGCCACCGCCGTAGATCAGCAGGCCGCCGGAACCGGCGAGCATGATCGCCAGGGTGTTGAGCTCTTTGGAGCGGGCAATCTCGCCCTTTTCCCGGGAGTCCTTTTTACGTTTCTCCGTGGGGTCTTCTGTCTTGTCCTGGCCACTCTCGCTCTCGGCCATGGCTTACCGCGCCCGCGCCAAGTCACGTAAAAACTGCAAGGCGTCGGTCGCCAGCGGTTGATACTGATTGAGAATGTCAGCCATGCCGACCCAGAAAATCCCCATGCCCAGCACCAGGGTCAACGGGAAACCGATGGAGAAGATGTTCAACTGCGGCGCCGCCCGGGTCATCACGCCAAAGGCGATGTTGACCACCAGCAGCGCAGTGATCGCCGGCAATACCAGCAGCAGGGATGCACCGAGCACCCAGCTCAAGCGCCCCACCAGCTCCCAGAAATGATTGACCACCAACCCGCTGCCCACCGGCAAGGTGGTGAAGCTTTCGGTCATCACCTCGAACACCACCAGGTGGCCGTTCATGGCCAGGAACAGCAAGGTCACCAGCATCGTCAGGAATTGCCCGATCACCGCCACCGAAACGCCGTTGGTAGGGTCGACCATGGACGCGAAGCCCATGCCCATCTGGATCGAGATGATCTGCCCGGCGATCACGAAGGCCTGGAAGAACAGCGTCAGGGAGAAGCCCAGCAAGGCGCCGATGATGATTTGCTCGGCGATCAGCATCATTGCACTGAGGTCCAGGGCATTCACCGGTGGCATCGGCGGCAAGCCCGGCACGATGACCACGGTGATCGCCACCGCGAAATACAGGCGGATGCGCCGTGGTACCAGGGTGGTGCCGAACACCGGCATGGTCATCAGCACGGCCGTGACCCGGAACAACGGCAGGATGAACGAGGCCACCCAGGTGCTGATCTGGGTGTCGGTCAAGGCCAGCATCGAATTCACGGGGTCAGCCGATCAACTGCGGAATACTGCCGTACAGCTGCAGGATGTATTCCATGAAGGTTTGCACCAGCCACGGGCCGGCGACGATCAGGGTGATCAGCATCACCAGCAGGCGCGGCAAAAAGCTCAGGGTCTGTTCGTTGATCTGGGTCGCGGCCTGGAACATCGCCACCAACAGGCCCACCAACAGGCTCGGCACCACCAGCACGGCGACCATCATGGTGGTCAGCCACAGGGCTTCGCGAAACAGGTCGACTGCTACTTCTGGCGTCATGGCCTACACCCCACCGAAACTGCCGGCCAGGGTGCCGATTATCAGCGCCCACCCGTCCACCAACACAAACAGCATGATCTTGAACGGCAACGAAATGATCAGCGGCGACAGCATCATCATACCCATGGCCATCAGCACACTCGCCACGACGAGGTCGATGATCAGGAACGGAATGAAGATCATGAAGCCGATCTGGAACGCGGTCTTCAACTCCGAGGTCACGAACGCCGGCACCAGGATGGTCAGCGGTGCCATGTCGGGGCTGGCGATGTCGGTACGCTTGGACAACCGCACAAACAACTCGAGGTCGCTGGAACGGGTCTGCGACAGCATGAAATCCTTGATCGGGCCCTGGGCCTTGTCGATCGCATCCTGGGCGGTCATTTTCTCCGCCAGGTACGGTTGCAGGGCTTGCTGGTTCACCTTGTCGAACACCGGCGCCATGATGAACAGCGTCAGGAACAGCGCCATGCCGGTGAGGATCTGGTTCGACGGCGTCTGTTGCAGGCCGAGGGCCTGACGCAGGATCGAGAACACGATGATGATGCGGGTGAAGCTGGTCATCAGCATCACGAACGCGGGGATGAAGCTCAGCGCGGTCATGATCAGCAGGATCTGCAGGCTGACCGAATACTCCTGCGCGCCCGCCGCGTTAGTGCCCAGGGTGATCGCCGGGATCGACAACGGGTCTGCTGCGTACGCCAGCGGCGCTGCCAGCAACAGCATGAGCGTCAATAAAACGCGCATTACTTCTTATCCTTCTGATCCTTGCCCAGCAACTCCATGAGGCGCTGGGCGAATTCCGGCGTGGCCGCCTGGGTCTGGGCCACTTCCACAGGCGACTTGAGCACGTGCAACGGGGTGATGCGACCGGGGGTGATGCCCAGCAGGATCTGCTCGTCGCCGACCTGCACCAGCACCAGCCTGTCCCGCGGGCCAAGGGCGCGTGAACCCACCAGCTCGATGACCTGGGCATTGCCCGGGCCGATGCGCTGCACGCGGCGCAACACCCAGGCGAGCACGAAGATCAGCCCCACCACCAGCAACAACCCCAGCACCAACTGGGTGAGTTGCCCGCCCACACCGCTGCCAAGCGCCGGCGCAGCCGCCTGGGCAACCGGTTCTGCTGCCATTACGCTCAAGGGCAGCGTCGATAACAGTCCTACCAATGAGCGCTTCATATCAACGCAACTTCTTGATGCGTTCGCTCGGGCTGATCACGTCGGTCAGGCGGATGCCGAACTTCTCGTTGACCACCACCACTTCGCCATGGGCGATCAGCGTGCCGTTGACCAGCACGTCCAGCGGCTCGCCGGCCAGGCGGTCCAGCTCGATCACCGACCCCTGGTTGAGCTGCAGCAGGTTGCGGATGTTGATTTCGGTGCTGCCGACTTCCATGGAGATCGACACGGGAATGTCGAGGATCACGTCCAGGTTCGGACCGTCGAGGGTCACCGGGTCATTGTTCTTCGGCACGCTGCCGAACTCTTCCATGGGAAGGCGGTTGCCAACCGGTGCAGTGGCCGCATCGGCCGCCAGCAGTGCATCGATATCGTCCTGGCCGACATCGCCGGTTTCTTCCAGGGCAGCCGCCCACTCGTCAGCCAGGGCCTGGTCTTCGGCGGAAGTGTTTTCGTGTTCGGTAGCCATTACATGTCCTCGGCGGAGCAGAAATTAAGGTGGATCAGCGACGGTTGATCGGTTCGATCACTTGCAACGCCAGGTTGCCTTTGTGAGAACCGAGCTTGACCTTGAACGACGGCACGCCGTTGGCGCGCATGATCAGTTCTTCCGGCAGATCGACGGGAATCACATCCCCCGGCTGCATGTGCAAAATATCCCGCAAACGCAGCTGGCGACGGGCCACGGTGGCGCTCAGGGGTACGTCGACATCCAGCAGGTCTTCGCGCAGGGCTTTCACCCAGCGTTCGTCCTGGTCGTCGAGGTCGGACTGGAAACCGGCATCGAGCATCTCGCGCACCGGCTCGATCATCGAGTACGGCATGGTCACGTGCAGGTCGCCGCCGCCGCCATCGAGTTCGATGTGGAAGGTGGAGACCACAATGGCTTCGCTGGGGCCGACGATGTTGGCCATGGCCGGGTTCACTTCCGAGTTGATGTACTCGAAATTGACTTCCATGATCGCCTGCCAGGCTTCCTTCAAGTCGATGAAGGCCTGCTCCAGCACCATGCGCACCACCCGCAACTCGGTCGGGGTGAATTCACGGCCTTCGATCTTGGCGTGACGGCCATCGCCGCCGAAGAAGTTGTCCACCAGCTTGAACACCAGCTTGGCGTCGAGGATGAACAGCGCGGTGCCGCGCAGCGGCTTGATCTTCACCAGGTTGAGGCTGGTGGGCACGTACAGCGAGTGCACGTACTCACCGAACTTCATCACCTGCACGCCGCCCACTGCCACGTCCGCCGAGCGGCGCAGCATGTTGAACATGCTGATACGGGTGTAACGGGCAAAACGCTCGTTGATCATTTCCAGGGTCGGCATGCGTCCACGGACGATGCGATCCTGGCTGGTCAGGTCGTAGCTTTTGACGCTGCCGGGCTCGGCAGCCATTTCGGTCTGTACCAGACCATCGTCGACGCCATGGAGCAGCGCATCGATTTCATCCTGGGACAGCAGGTCCTGCACGGCCATGTCGTGATCCTACTGCAATACGAAATTAGTGAAGAGCACCTGCTCGATCACCGGTTTGCCGACTTCCTTCTGGGCCACTTCCTGCACGCTGGCAGTGACCTTCTGGCGCAGCATTTCCTGGCCCACCGGGGTGGCGAGGGTGTCGAAGGGTTGGGCGGAAAACAGCATCACCAGGTTGTTGCGGATCACTGGCATGTGCACCTTGAGGGCATCCAGGTCTGCCTGGTTACGCGCCAGCAGGGTAATGCTCACCTGCAGGTAGCGTTGACGGCCGTTCTGATTGAAGTTGGCGACAAACGCCGGCAGCATCGGCTCGAAGATTGCCGGTTGCTTGACGTTGGGGTTGACCTCGGCCGTGGCGGCCGGTTTGCTCTGGGCACTGTGCATAAAGTACCAGGTAGCCCCCACGGACAGGCCGATCGCCAGCAACAAGGCCAGGACAATCAGCAGGATAAGCTTGAGCTTGCCCTTGCCTGCGGGTGCTTTTGCTGCGTCGTCGCTCTTCGCCATGCCAATAATCCGTCACTATTCTGGGATTCATAGTTCTGGGGAAAGGCAAGAGCAAGTGTTATGCCAGAGTTGTCAGTTCGGTCACGGTTTCGCCGACACTGCAAAACCAATGTGGGAGCGGGCTTGCTCGCGAAAGCGGTGGATCAGCACCTGTAACTGTGACTGACACTCCGTATTCGCGAGCAAGCCCGCTCCCACATTTTGATCATCGCCAGGCCTCGGATCAGGCGTAGTAGTCCACGGCACTGGAGCCAATCACCGACTGCACCACCGGCGCGGCCACTTCAGCCACCTCACCGATACCGCCGCCATCAACCCCATCACCCCGCCCGCCACTGCCGCTGACGCCGCGAGCCTGGTTCTGCTGTTGCTGGTCCTGGCCCTGCTGCCCCTGCCAGCCACGGGACTGGTCCGACACGTTAACGTCGACCTGGCCCATGCCCTGCTGGGCAAACATCTCCCGCAGGCGGCCCGACTGGCTTTCCAGGGCTTCACGCACCACCGCATGGCCGCTCATGAAGGTGACTTGCGCCTGCTGGTCGGCGGACATCTTCACGCTGATGTCCAGGCGACCCAGCTCAGCGGGCTGCAACTGGATCTCTGCCGACTTGAGGTTGGCGCTGGACAGGTACATGACCCGGTTCACCACCTCATCGGTCCAGCCACTCTGGTGCATGGCCAATGGCGCGTTGGCCACCGGCGGCAGGGCATTCGCAGTTTTCGGCGTGGCAGCCTGGGTCAGCGCGGCGAGGCGGTTGGCGAAGTCATCGACACGGGTGTCGCTGCTGGCGTCCTTCAAATCCTTGAGGCCGCCGTCGATCAGACCGGCAAAGGCTTTGTCGCCGCCCTGGTCGGTGCTGTCCTTGGACGCTTGCTGGTCGACCATATTGGCCAGGCCTGTGACGAAGTTTTGCGCGGCGGTCGGCTGATCCTGGGTCGGGGCCGGGGCGGTTTTTGCCGGGGCCTGGCTGCTGGCGGACACGTGTCCACCCTGTTCCATGGCCAGGCGCACGGCGGGCATTGCATCCAGCGGATCGGCCTCGGGGTCGAAGGCGGGCTTGGCGTCGTCGGTCGCGGCAATCGGTGGCGCCACGACTGGCTGGTTTTTGTCATCCTTCGCGGTGGTCGGCGTCGGGGTCTCGACGGGCGCCGGCGTAGCGGGGACGGGGACAGGGACTACCGCGGCTATCAGCGCCGGGTCTACGGCGGGGTCGACCGGAGGTTGCTGGGCCAGGGACGGATCGTCTGCCGGGGCATCGTCGTCTGACTTGGCGGTGGTGTCCGGGGTGTCCGCCTTGGCCGGCGGGTTGGCAGGCAAAGTCTTGCCGTTATCGGCAACCGATGGGGTACCGGCGGCAGGCTTGTCGTTGTTGGCGGCGGGCTTGGGGCTGTTGTCCGCAGGCTTGTCGCGGGTGGATTTGATGGGGGTGTCGACAGGTTTTGCCGCAGGCGCAGGGGCCTGGTTGGCGAACACCTGAGCGAAGCCCGGGGCCTTGTCCCGCGGGTTCGCAGCCACTGCCGGTGGATTGGCAGCGGGCGCTTGAGGCTTGGCCGCAAGGGCTGCCTGAAGGAGCGAATTCGGGGTGATTGCCATAGTCAAGAGTCTCCGCCGCACAGGGGTCGAGGGTGCGGTAACAGGAGGTAGAGCAAGAGTTGGGCCAGGTTTTGGTTTAAGGGTGCATATCCGTTATTTGGGTGATGGCTTGTATGGGGTCTTGAGTGTTGAAGAGCAAAAGCAACAGCCAAATCAGAAGCGGGCACGGTCCAAATGTG